>JAEWJS010000008.1 GCA_023386495.1 Bacillota bacterium
AATCACGGTAGGCGGAGAGTTATACCGCACCGTCGAATTAACGGGAGCTGCCGAGGAAACGATTATCATCGAGACCGATCGAGGTACGAACCGACTGGAGATTCACGATGACGGCATCGAAATGCACGGCGCGGATTGTCCGGATCAGCTCTGCCTGTCGTTCGGCCATATAAAGAAGCGAGGCGATACGATCGTCTGCCTTCCAAACCGTGTCCTTGTCGAGATTATCGGCGGGCCGGACGGAGGTGAGGTCGATGTTATCGTCTCCTGACCTCGATCCGCTGAAGAAGACAGTCATGCTCGCGATTTTTGCATCGCTGGCGGTCGTGCTAGGCATTCTGGAGTCGCTTATTCCGCTGGCCGTATCGATCCCTGGCGCGAAGCTGGGCTTCGGCAACATCATGGTACTGACTTGCCTCTTCTACTTCACCGGCCGGGACGCGTTGTCGCTCATCGTCCTGAAGACGCTGCTGACGGCCTTCATCCTCGGTTCCTTCTCGACCTTCCTGTTCAGCTTCCTAGGCGCGGCATTCAGCTTCGCTGTGATGTTCGTCATGCTGCGGCTCGGCAGGCAAGCGTTCAGTCTCATCGCAGTCAGCGTGGCCGGAGGCATCGCGCACAATATCGGGCAGCTCTACGGCGCCGCGCTAGTGCTGGGCACGACCAAGATATTCTACTATCTGCCGTTCCTGCTGGGGGCCGGCATCGTGACGGGATTGTTCGTTGGGCTGGCCGCAAGGCAATTGATCGCCACCCTGAACCGTGTCCCGTTGTTCGAAGGGCTGGAGAGACGTTAGAGCAGGTGCTGATGCGGAATGAAGGGGCATGACCCCAGACGGAGGAGGGACGGCGATGAGAGAGCATCATGATGAGCAAGCAGCGCCAGCCGTCAGGATGGATCGCGTATCCTACACGCGCCGTCCGCAGGAGACACTGCTGCAGGACGTGTCGCTTACGATCGAGGCCGGCGAATGGGTCTCCATCATTGGCCGCAACGGATGCGGCAAATCGACATTAGCCAAGCTGCTGGCCGGACTGCTGCCGATAAGCGGAGGTTCGATCAGCATCGGCGGCACGGCTGTAACGGCGGAGAACGGCTGGGCATTGCGCGAGAGGATCGGGATCGTATTCGCGAATCCGGATAATCAATTCGTCGGAATGAGCGTGGCTGAAGATATCGTGTTCGGCATGGAGAACCGCTGTTGGAGCGAGCAGCAGATGCGGGAGCGGCTGCGCGAGATCGCAGATCGGCTGTCCATCGTGAACCTGCTGGACCGCCACCCGGCACAGCTCTCCGGCGGGCAGAAGCAGCGCGTCGCCATTGCCGCGATTCTAGCGGTTGAGCCTTCGATCATCATCTTCGATGAAGCGACAGCGATGCTGGATGAGCCGTCCAAGCGCGAAGTGCTGAACCTGATGCGAGAGATGCGGGAGGGCGGCAGCCATACGCTGATCGCGATTACGCACGAGACCGATGAGATGCTGGCTTCCGATCGCCTGATCGCGCTGGCGGACGGGAAGATCGCGGCCACGGGAGCGCCGGGATCGCTGCTCCTGGACGACAGGCTCCTCGGCGCCTGCGGCATGGAGTTGCCCTATTACTTGAAGCTCAGCCGAGCGCTTCGCGAGAAGGGCTGCGACATCGGCGATCATCTTACGGACATATCCTTCATGGAGGCGCTGCGGCTATGGCAATCCGATTCGAGAACGTCACTTATCGTTACCGGGCAAGCGGGCTAATCGGCAGCGCAGCCGGATTGTTCGATATCAGCCTGCAGTTGGCGGAGGGCCGATTCACGGCCATTGTCGGTGCGCCGGGCTCGGGCAAGTCGACGCTGCTGCAGCATTGCAACGGTCTGCTGCTGCCCGAGCATGGACGCATAGGAGTCTTCGATTGCGAGCTTACCTCGGCTCGCCCCGATCCGAAGCTGGTTCAGCGGCTGCGCAGGCGCATCGGTCTCGTGCTGCAATATCCTGAGCAGCAATTGTTCGAGGATACGTTGGCGAAGGATCTGGCCTTCGGCCCGATGAACTTCGGCGCATCCGAGCAAGAGGCGCTCGCCGCGGCACGCGAAGCGCTCGTGCAGGCGGGGCTGGACGAATCGTTCATGGACCGCAATCCGTTCGGCCTGAGCGGCGGGCAGCAGCGCAAAGCCGCCATTGCCGCGGTGCTGGCGGCGAAGCCCGATCTGCTAGTCCTGGACGAACCGACCGCATCGCTTGACCAGAAGAGCCGCAAGGATCTGCTGAGCATGTTAGCCAATCTGTGCCGCGAACAAGGCCGGACGGTAGTCGTCGTCACGCATCGGCTGGAGGAGATTCTCCCTTATGCGGATGAACTTGCCGTGATGCAGAACGGTCGAATCGCTTATCATGGAGAGCTGCAGACCGCGCTGCTCCATCACGCCGAACAGCTGGAGGAAGCGGGCATCGAGCTGCCGCCCTCCGTGCAACTGCTGCGTCAGGCAAACGCAACGCTCGGCATGCCGATGCCGGATCATCTTCCGGATGTAGGCGAACTTGCCGATTCGATCATGTCTGCCCTTACGAACAATCGCGATTAGTAGGAGAGAAGGGAGGAGAACTGCATGCGCGAGCGAATGCTGCTGGGCCGCTACTTTGAAGCCGATTCCTGGATTCACCGTCTAGACCCGCGTGCCAAGACTGCCGCCATGGCGTTCTATATGCTGGCCGTGTTCCTGATCGACTCTTACGTCGAAGTGCTGGCGGTGCTGGTCTTCTCCATCCTGCTGATGAGGGCGACGACGATTCCGCTGGTCCGCTTCCTGCAAGCGATGCGGCCGCTGCTCTTTATCCTGCTCTTCATCTTCCTCTTCCATGCCCTGTTCGATGCGAGCGGCTCGCGAATCGTCGCGGCCGGGCCGGTGAATCTGTATGCAGGGGGAATCGCGAAGGGGATGATGTCGGCTTCACGCATGATGTTGTTCGTCACCTTCACCGCCTTGTTGACCTTCACGACGAAGCCGGATCGGCTGGCTCAGGGACTTGGAAGCCTGATGCAACCGCTCCGCTTGGTGCGCGTCTCGCCGGAGCGCTTGTCGCTCATGATCGGCATCGCGCTGCGCTTCATCCCGACCGTCTTCGAGGAAGCGGAACGGATCTGGAAGGCACAGGCATCGCGGGGAATGGACTTCCGCTCGCAGCCGCTGACGAGGAAGGCGCGCCTAGCAATCGCGCTGCTCGTGCCGGTGACGGCAGGGGCCTGCCGCAGGGCGTCGGATCTGGCAGACTCGATGGCGGCCAGAGGCTATCGATTGGGGCAGCCGAGAACGGCCTTCCAGCCGCTCGCGTGGGCGCGTGCCGACACATGGTTCCTCGTCTTGTTCGCGGCGCTGGCTGCAGCAACCTTCATTATGCAGTGAACCAATATGGGAGGGATTGATCATGGAGCATCATTGGCGGAGAAGATGGAACGGATTCTGGCAGCTGGCCGATCCGAAAATATGGATCGCGTCCACGATTCCGATGCTGGTAGCCGGCGCGCTGGCATTCGCGCATACCGGGTCGATCCCGCTCGGTTGGTTCGCGTTGGCACTCTTCGGTATCTACTTAATCGAGATCGGCAAAAACGCGGTGAACGAATTCATCGATTACCTGACAGGCGTCGATCCCGCCGTGACGCCGGACAATCGCACGCCGTTCAGCGGAGGGAAGAAGACGGTTATCGACGGCAAGCTTACCTTGATCGAAATTGCCGTCATCGCGCTCTTGACGCTGGCGGCGGCATTCGCAGTCGGCGTGCTGATCGCCGTATTGAAGGAGCCGGCCGTATTCTGGATCGGGATGGCAGGAGGCGTGCTGGCGGTATTCTACAGCCTGCCGCCGTTCAAGCTGAACTATAACGGCCTGGGTGAGATCGCGGTCGGCTTAACGTTCGGTCCGCTAATCGTATCCGGCATGTACGTCATGCTAACCGGCCAACTGGATTGGAAGATCGTCGTTATTGGGCTGCCGCTCGCTTTTCTCATCACGAATGTGCTCTGGATCAATCAATATCCGGATTACGAGGCTGACCTGATGGGGGGTAAGCGTAATTGGGTCGTTCGCATCGGCAGGCCGAGAGGACTGAAGGTGTATGCGTGGCTGTATGCCGGCGCTTATGCAAGCCTCGTCCTGCTAGCGATGCTCGAGCGCAACCCCGTCTGGCTGGCAGGGTTGATCAGCCTGCCGCTCGCCGTGCAGTCGATTCGTATCGCGAAGCGCCATCTGGGCGATACGGCGCGCTTCATTGCGGCCAATGCACGCACCGTCCAGATCTACCAGTTCATCGGTCTCTCCATGGTGGCTGCCGCGCTATTCGCGAATTAGCGAGGGGCTCGGCTCGGCGTCAGCAGAAGCTGCTGAGTCCGTAAGCAACTGCTGCCATTGCTGGCTGAACGGCTCGATCGCTTGCAGCAGGTATTGTCGTCAGGCATACCCGGGAATATCCGCTTCCAGAACAGGCAAAAAAAGCAGCCGTACGCACGGCTGCTTCTTCTTTGCTAGGATGCGATTGGCTTACGTATCCTGCACAATATAACCCGGCTGCAGCTCCACCTCTGCGAAGCCTGCCATGCGCCGCGATTGATAGACGATCGGGCGGCTGCTCCCGATCAGGATCATGTTCTGCACGTCGGCGGCCCCCTGACCAGGCAGCGCGAATGCGCGCGTGCAGGCGAATACGGTGCCAAGCGTCGCGTGGATCGCGCCCGCAAGCGGATCATCCTTGCCTCTGCCGAACAGATTCATGATGATCGCGCCATGGTGTCCGAGCTTGGCGGCTGCCAAGCGGAAGAAGGTCTGCGAGCAGAGCTGCCGCGGGACTCCCCTGTCGGTAAAAGCATCCACGATGACATAGTCATACCGCTCGTCGGGTTCCGTCTCCAGCAGCTCGCGGCCGTCCCCGATGCAGATCAGCTCTTGGCGGCAATCGAAGTAGCGCCTGCTGAGCGCCGCTACCGATTCGTCGAGCTCGGCGGTCTTGAACCGTCTATCGCTATAATGGCCGGCAATCGTCCCTATTCCGTGCCCGATCAGGAATACATCATGGAAGGAGGGATTGTTGGCCTCGAGCAAATGGATGATCGCGCGCGGGTATTCGAGCGGTATCCGCGCAGGGTCGTCCAGATCCATCGCGCCTTGCACGGCGCCGTCGGCGAACGCCAGCACGCGGAACCGCCCGCGCTCGCCGTACAGCTCATCGGTATCGTATACGGTGATGTCATGCGCATCCGTGGATGCGGTATAGAGGATCTGCAAGGATTCAAGGCTCCTTCACTAGCGGGATTGCTCCCTACATCAACGCTTCACGATCGGGATCCATACCTCGCAGCGGTAATCTTCGGCATTCGGATCTCCCGCCGAGTAGACTTCCAACTCAGGCGTGCCGGCGTGCTCATAGCCGGTGGAGGGGAACCATTCCGAGAAGATGCGAGAGAAGACGTTCTGAATCGCTCCGGGCATCGGGCCGACGGAGGTGAAAATTGCCCAAGTGGAGGCCGGGATGACGCTCGACGTGAACCCCGCCGCCGCTCCGGCGGCGGCATCGTTCACCTGCACGCCGATCATATAGTCGAATTGATCCGAACCGGGCGCCATCCCCATGCAGATGCCGTAGATGCGGTCTCCCGAGCTGATCGCCACCAGCTTATCTTCCGTGCCGTCCTGTTGGCATTGCTGCCAGAATTGCGGGATCTCGCGCAGATTCTGCCCCTCCGCGCATGTCGTCGTCAGCACCTTGCCGACTGTCGTGAACGCTGCCTTGTCTTCGATCCGATACTCCATATCCTTGTCTCCCTTCAATGATAAGTGGAAGGAGATGCGAGGAGTTGCCCTGAGGCTGACGCCAGGGCTGCGTGCCTCGGACGGCGAGACGCCGTGAATGCGGCGGAACGCCTTCGCGAACGATTCGGGCGAATCGTAGCCGTACTTGAGCGCCACATCCAGCACCTTCACCTCCGACATCGCCAACTCTTGGGCGGCCAGCGTGATTCGCCGCTTGCGCACGTATTCCGCCGTCGTCATGCCGGTCAGCATATGGAACATCCGTTGAAAATGAAACGGCGATGAATAGGCGGCCGCAGCGATCGCCTCGATGTCGAGCGGTTCCGTTATGCGCACTTCGATCAAGTCGAGTGCGGCATTCATCCGATTGAACCAATCCATCCGCATCTGCATCTCCTTTCCTCTGACGCCATGCTATCATGAAGCGATCCGATCCCGCCTGTCATTGCGTGCTCATCAAGGACAGGTGAGCAATCATGCGCCGTTATGTCCTTCGCCCGCCTGCTAGCGCGGCAAATCCGCCGCGTAGCGCTTGCGCATCTCGCTGAGTTCTTCCAGCTTGCTCAAGCTGGTCTTCGGGCCGGCGAGGCCGATGGACACGATCAAGTTCTCGATCAGGAAAGTCGGCGCCACCATGGAATGGAATTCCCATATCTCGCCTCTGCCGGCATAGAGGCAGAGGTCTGCCTTATCGGAGAATTCCGAGACGAGACGGTCGGTAATCAGCAGCGTGCGATAACCGGCCTGCTTGGCATGCTCAAGAATGACCTTGCATTCCGGCAGCATCCGAATGAAGCAGAAGACGACGACCAGATCCCGCTGCGTAACGTGTACGAGGTCCTCGAACAATTCGCTTCCGCCGCGCATGTGCGTCATCCGCAGCTTCAGTCTGGACAGGCGGTAGCGGAGCAGCTCGACCAAGCCTTGCGAGGTGCCTTGCCCGTAGAGGTAAATATGCTCCGCATCCAGGAAGGCTTGGACAGCCTGACGATAGGAGTCGGCATCGATATGCCGGACGGTCTCCCGCAGATTGGATATCGCCACGTCGAGCAGCTCGTCTTGCTGCGGCCTGTCATGGACCTTGTCCATGATGGCCTTCATCTTCGTGGCGGGCGTCACGTCGAGCCGCTGCCTCGTTCGAATCTTCCAATCCTTCATATTGGCATAACCGACCGAACGCCAGAAGCGGGACACGGAAGCGATGCTAAGCCCCAGCGCGTCGGCGATCTCTTGTTCCGTAGCGAATAGGACATCCTGCGCGTTGCGCTGGATGTAATCCGCGATTCGATATTGATTGGGGGAGAGCTTCTCCGTATCCCATTGAAAATCTACCATGGCCGATCGTTCTCCTGACTTCGATGGATTCGGTTAGGCTAAGTCTAGCACGGAAGAAATGACAGGAGCAATGCGATGTAATATAATTTTCATAAACATCGATCATGCAATGTTATTTACATAAGTTTCATCCATCCTGTACACTCCTCTAATAATTCCAAGTTATTCTACTCGTATCCAATACGAGAGGAATGAACAGGCAATGGCCTTTTTGAAGGAAAGATTCGTTCTCACGCAATCGCAGAAAATGATGGTCTTCATCTTATCCATGTCGCTCTACGGGCTGTCGAACATGATCACGGAGTTGATCCCCGAATTCCGCATCGGGCCGATCGAGCTGTCCGTGGAGTACTTTGCCTTCATCCCGCTGACGCTGTGCATCCTGTTCCATCCGCTCTATGCGGCAGTCGGCGCATCGCTCGGCGAGATCGTGTTCGGCGAGATCATGCTGGGGCAATTCGGCGGACTCGGCGAGCTGGAGAAGTTCCTGGCGTTCTCGCTGGCGATGTACATCGCGGGCACCTTGGTGCGGGATCCGCGCAATAAGGCGCAGGTAGGCGTTGCGGCGATTACGGGAGTTGCGATCCACCAATTGATCAGCGCGATGGTCGACATCAGCAAGGTGTGGCTGGGCATCGAAGAGCTGGAAGCCGTGCCCGGCTTGGCAGAGAGCGTACTCGTCATCGAAGGCGTGGCCATGCTGAACGACATCCTCTTCTCCGGCATTCTGTTCGCGCTGCTCCCGACCGTCTACCTGGTTCCCCGCCTGTACGGCAAAATCGAACCGCTGCTCGGCATGAAGCCGCGCGACAATACCGTGAAATATTCGCTGGGACAAATCATCGGGGTACGAGTCCTGCTGCTCGCGATCATCGCGGCGGCCGTCGCGATGGTCTCGGAATTCATGGCGGAGTCCGATATGGCGCTGATCGAATGGGAAGCCGACTATATCGAGCGATTCGGAGACGGCTTCATCTGGATTAGCATCGGTGCTGCGGCTATCGTGGCGATCGCGGCGATCCTGCTGATGCTCCGCTTCAAGAAGACGGACGGGAAGCGTACGACGAATGGATGATCAGGCTGCGGTTCGGCTGCAAGGCGTGACGTTCACGTATCCGGGTGCGGCGGCTCCCGCTCTGCAGGACGTTTCGTTGTCGATCGATCGCGGGGACTTCATCGCGATTGCCGGCAGCAACGGAAGTGCCAAGTCGACGCTCTGCAAGGCAATGAACGGCTTGATTCCGCACTTCTACACCGGGGACTTCCTGGGGGAAGCAACGGTTAACGGCCTCTCCACCGCGCAGCATTCGGTATCCGAACTTGCGCGTCACGTCGGCTACGTCTACCAGGACTTCGAGAACCAGCTTGTCCGGCCGACCGTGCTCGACGAGGCCAGCTTCGGCCCCTTGAACTACGGCTACGCGGATTATCGCGAGAGAGGCATGCGCGCGCTGCGCATGGCCGGACTTACTGCGGATCCCACGGAGTTCATCTGGCAGCTTAGCGGCGGGCAGAAGCATTTGCTCGCATTGGCAGGCGTCATCGCGCTGGAGCCGAAGGTTATCATTATCGACGAACCAGTGGCTCAGCTGGATCCGCGGCATGCGAGAGTCATTTACGATACGCTGCGAAAGCTGAATGAAGAGCATGGCATCACCGTGATCGTCATTGAGCATCACACCGAGTTCATCGCCGAGTATTGCCGGCATGTCGTGCTCATGAGTGAGGGGAGCGTCGTCTGGAAGCTGCCGACGCGCGAAGCGTTGAACCGGACGGATGAGCTGCTCCGCCATCAGATCTACCCGCCGCAGGTGACGCAGGCTGCCGAGCGAGCCGAACTCGGCATGCGATCCGGTTCGCTGCCGATTCGGCTGGAGGAAGCGGTGCATTATTTTGCGCACGCGGACGTCTCGAATTCGATTCCTGACTCCTCGGCCCCAGCGGAGGAACTAGGCGAACAGCCCAAGTGCCTGAACGACGGACGAGACCCGGTGATCGCCATGAAGGATGTCTGCTTCTCCTATCGTACGGTCGATCGGAAGAAGCAGCAGATCCTCCGGCACGTGAACCTGGCGTTCCGCCCGGGGGAGCTCGTCGCCATCGTGGGCAGCAACGGGGCTGGCAAGTCTTCGCTCATGCGTCTCCTGACAGGCATCGTCCGGCCGGAGCAGGGAAGCGTCGCGGTGCAGGGCATCGATACCCGCACGGCCTCTCCCGAGCGGCTCGCCGATATCGTCACCTATATCTATCAGAATCCCGAGGACATGTTCATCGAAGATTCGATTCGCAAGGACATTGCCTATTTCCTGAAGGCAAGGATGGTCGAGGGCTATGAGCGCAGGGTGGATGACATCTTGGCGGACTTTAACCTCGTACAGCTGCAAGAGCGTGACGGAAGGCTGCTTAGCGGCGGTCAGCAGCGCCGCGCATCGCTGGCGATCGGCGTGGCCATGACGCCATCGGTGATGCTGCTGGATGAGCCGACGGCCAATCTGGACATGGCGACGAGGAGGGACGTGGCGCGCCTATTGCAGAACGTTCGGCGATATACCGATACGGTCATCATCGCTACGCACGATATGCAGCTCGTTGCCGAGTGGGCGACCCGCATCGTCGTCATGCATGAGGGCCGCGTGCTTCATGACGGTACGAAGGATACCGTGTTCGGCAACAGCGATCTGCTCCGCCAGGCCGATCTGTCTGCGCCGCAGGTGCTTGAATTAAGCCGCATGCTGGGGATGCCGCTCTGCTATACCGTGGATGAGTTCAGCATGCAATGGGCTGGGCGGAACAAGGAGGCGAATGATAATGGAGCATATACGCAAGCTGCTCGATAGGGTGTCGGTCGAACAGATCAAGATCGAGCTGCTGAACACGGCATACGGCAATGCGAATACGCTGCTTGCCCGCCTGGATCCGCGAACACTGTTCGCTTGGTATCTGTTCTATGGGGGCGTCCCCTGGTTCGTCCATAACGAGACGGTGCTGCTTGGCATGCTGATCTTCGTCATCGTCACGACGATGATGTCTCGGGTCAGTCCGCTGATTCTATTCATCCTGGGAATGGGGCTGCTCAGCCAAGCGGGCTATCTGCTCGTCGCGTCATGGTTGTTCGGCGGCAATTGGGATGCGATTCTGCCGCTCTTGTCGCTGACCATGAAGCTGTCGATCATCTCGCTGGCGAGCGTCACCGCGTTCTGCAGCATGGACCCTGAACGGCTGAGCGACGGCCTGCTCCGCATCGGCGTGCCGTCCCAGGTGTCGTTCGCCATCTCGTACGGGTACCGGATGCTGCCGAATCTCATGGAGGAGTATCACCATATCTTCCTCTCCTTCCGGCTGCGCGGCCGAGCGCCGGAGAAGAGCGGGTTCCTATATTGGCGCACGATTCTGCACTTCGTTCGGATTGCGGTAGTCTCGTTCTACCCGCTTCTGCTCAGCACGGCCAAAAGATCGCGAACAACCGTGGAAGCGCTAGAGACGCGGGGGTTCTCGTATGCCGGGCACGACGCGGAAGTGAAGAAGATTAAGCTGGCCTACCTCAAGCTGCAAGCGCGTGATTATGGATGCCTAACGGTTGCCGCGCTCTATACCGGACTGTTGTTCGGATTAAGCAATTAGTGCGTGTTCAGAACCTCTATGAAGGAGTTGAGTTGGAAGATGCGAATAGATCTGCATACACACGTGAAAATATCGAAGAAAACCCGGTTTGACCATGACTACTTTCGGCAGATGATCCGCGAGGCTGGCGCGAATGGGCTGCATGCGCTGGCGATCACGGAACATTTTAACACCTTAATGTTTCATGAGATTTACGAAACGCTGGACCGCGAGTATGACTACCAGGATGACCATTATATCTGCGACGGCGTGCGGCTGTTTCCCGGCATGGAAGTCGACATTGCGGAGACGGGGCATATTCTGATCATCGGCGGGCGCGGCGATATCGATGCGATGCGGAGCGAGCTGGACGCGCATGCGGAGACCGATTCATTCATCCCGATGAGCAAGCTGCTCGACATGAAGGATCGCTACGACGTGCTTACGATCGGTGCACACCCGTACCGCACGAGTACGCCGCTGCATCATCTCGACTGGGACTTGCTGCAGAGGCTCGATGCCCTCGATCTGAACGGGAAGGATCTGCATGCGCAAGAAGCGACAGCCTATCGCAGCAAGCTGCGGTTATTCGCGGATGAGCTGGGACTCCCGATCGTAGGAGGCAGCGACACGCATCACTATCTGCAATACGGCTGCGTGTGGAACGAATTGGCCGAGGATTGCCGAACCGTGCGCGAGCTGAAGGACATCATTAGCCGCGGCGGCTGCGAGGTGCATGTCTCGCCATGCTTGGATACGAAGGTGAAGTCGGCGTCGATCGCGAAGGAGATGCTGAAGAAGGAGGCGGCGATTTCGTAAGAGGGATCCCTGTCCTACCGGTACATGAATTACCTGCGGGTAAGGCATACTGTATGGCAGGGATTTTGGAGGTTTGAGGTGACTGCGTGGACAAGCAAGTGTGGAAGAATAGCGTATTGATCGTGTCGGCTCTTATCATCGTGATCTTGGTCGTTGTCGGGGCGCTGATGCCGGAGGCATTCGGAGACGTTGCCGGACGATTATTCGAATGGACGACGAGGCTGTTCGGGTGGTTCTATCTGCTTGCCGTGTTGATGATCATCTTATTCTTGGCCGGGCTCGCGATTAGCAAATACGGTACGATCCGCTTGGGCGGGGAAGACGAGCGGCCGGAATTTTCGTTCTTCTCCTGGATCGGCATGCTATTCTCGGCAGGCTTCGGAGTCGGTTTGGTATTCTGGGGCGTAGCGGAGCCTGCGAGCCACTTCTTCTCCACGCCGTTCCGAGGGACGGAACCGCTCACGGAAGAAGCCGCGCGTATCGCGATGGGGTATTCTTTTTTTCACTGGGGCGTCAGCCAATGGGCGATCTTCGCTATCGTGGGGCTAGCCATCGGGTTCATGCAGTTCCGCAAAAAGAAGGACGGACGCGTCTCGACTGCGTTGACGCCTGTGTTGGGCGATCGTCCTGCTGTACGAAGCGCGATCGATAATCTTGCGGTTGTCGCGACGGTCATGGGCATCGCCACTTCGATCGGTCTGGGCATCATGCAGATGAGCGGCGGCTTGGATGCGGTATTCCGTACCGGGCAATCCTTCGTTGTGCAGACGATTCTGATCGCGGCGGTCTTCATCTTGTACATGCTGTCGTCTACTAGCGGCTTGGATAAGGGAATGAAGTATTTAAGCACCTTGAACCTGGCGCTTGCGCTGGCGGCGCTGCTGTTCATTCTTGTCACGGGTCCGACCGTGTTCATCATGGAAAGCTTCACATTGGCGATCGGCGATTACGTGACGAACTTCGTGCAATACAGCTTGCGTCTGCAGCCTTATGTGGGAGGCACTTGGATCAGGGACTGGACCATCTTCTATTGGGCTTGGGCGATCGCGTGGTCGCCGTTCGTCGGCGGGTTCGTCGCCAGGGTGTCGAGAGGGAGAACGATCCGCGAGTTCATCATCGCCGTGATGGTCATTCCGCCGGCTATTGCATGCTTGTGGATTGCGGCTTTCGGCGGAACGGCGTTATGGAAGGATCTGAACGAAGGGGCTGGCATTGCGGCAGCAGTGGACGCGGATTTAACGTCGGCACTGTTCGTCTTGTATGAGCACTTGCCATTCACGACCATTCTGTCTGTCGGCTCCATCCTGTTGATCTTGACTTTCCTGGTCACCTCGGCGGATTCGGCCACCTTCATTCTCGCGAGCATGACCTCATACGGCAGCATGGATCCGCCGAAGTATGCCAAGTACGTCTGGGGGGTGCTGATGTCGGCCATTGCAGGGGTGCTGCTCTATGCAGGCGGGCTGGAGGCGCTGCAGACCGCATCGCTGGTTGCGGCTCTCCCATTCACGGTGGTGCTGCTCTTGATGGTTGCGGCCATCGTGAGGCTGCTTCGGCACGAGCCGCTGCCCATTCGCAAGGCAGACCTAAGACGCTTCCGCCGTTTAGAGGAAGCGTCCAGCAAAGCGTCCAGGAAGCAGGACAAAGGAAAGGGCAATTAAAGCGGTAGGCCCTGCTATGGGATAGGCGTGTCCGTGCCTTCAAGCCCGGGATAGGCGCGTTCGACACGCTGTCGAATATCGGCAAGGCTGCTGCCCTTGGCGCGTTCGTCAAGGTATGTCTCGGTGATGGCCAAGCACATCTGGCAACGCTCCGCATGCGGCGTCGGAGCGATCGTGCCCAGCTCGGACTCGCTGAAGTAGCAGTTCCAGTTGCTGCGATGGCCGGCGTCCTGACAGCCGCAGAAACAGGGGAGATGCGACAACGCCTTGCGGTGAAGGATGGCGGCATTGTAGAGGGCAGCCGTATCCGCGGAAGGCGTCCAGTCGCCGGCAGGATTGTCTGCGCCGGCTGCCGCATGGTGCGCATGCGACTCGCTACCGGCATGCTGCTCATGAAGGGCGGCTGCATCGATGACGGTGCCTGGATGCGAAGCGGTCACGACGCGCAGCTGCTTCACGCCGTAGCCTGCCAGCGTGTGTGCGATCAGCGACTCGAGCTGCGAGCCGGTCTCCGTGCCAACCCATGCATCATACTGTTCGGATAGCTCGATCACCGTCACGTCGCCGTCAGCCCGAAGCTGCACGAACGCAACCTCATCCGGGACCGGATTGATGAGCGATTCCGGCAGGCTGCTCCCTCGCAGCTCGAATAGCAGCCGCATGGCCGCAACCTTCGGGTACTGTACGCGGGTTGCGGCGGGAAGGTATTGCGTGACAGGCACGTATCCGCCGGCAGCATCCATCAGATAGACCGTCGACGCTTGGCTGCGGTCGGGCGCTTCTGCCTGCTGAACGGCATCGGATGCGATGGGTGCTGCAGGAGCTGCAGCAAGCTCGGCCAGCTTATGCTTGATCGCGGCTGCGTCCGCTTCCTGCTCGAGCCTGCCGAGCTCATGGCCTTGTTCATTCAGGAACAGCACCGTGGGATGTTTGACGACGGCATAGCGATTCACAATGTCGCTGTCCTCCAGAATGCTATAACGATCATAGCCGTACTGCGTGAACTCGGCCTCCAAGCGATTGAGCTCGTTCAAGGTCTTGCTGCAACTGCCGCAGCCCTCCAGCGTGAATGCCGCGATGCGGGATACGCTCCGGCTGCCCCCGTCCTCGACAGCAGATCCGCTGCCATCCATTGCATAGAAGGTCAGCAGCAATGCTGCTGCCGCGACCGCGGTGACCGCTATATAGCCTAGCTTGCGATTCCGTATCCGTATCCGTTTCCAATTCATAAATCCCCGCACCCTCTCATGCGAAATACTCGGCTAATATGGCAAGGCTCGGCTGCGCCGGATGATCGGCGAGGCGATCCGCGATCCGCTCTGCTTGCCGAACGTAGTCCTGACTTAGCTCTTCGGCGCGGGTTAACGCATCGCTTGCGGCAATCGCCGCAATGACCGCGTCGAATTCCTCTGCCGAGGCGCCGGCATGGAGGCTGCGAATCCGCTCGTTCAGCGATGGGTCCTCCATCGCGTACAGCACGGGCAGGGTGACGATGCCGTTCCGCAGATCGGCACCGACCGGCTTGCCGATCGCGGCGGCTTGCTGCGTGAAGTCCAGCAGGTCATCGCGGATCTGGAAAGCCATGCCGATGGCCTCGCCAAAATCGTGGAGCGCAAGGCCGACCTCGCGCGGAGCGCCGGCGGCATCGGCTCCCGCCTGCAGGCAGTGCGCCATCAGCATCGCCGTCTTGCTGCGGGTCTTGCCCAGGTAGTGCTCCATCGTCATCTCGAAGTCGAAGCGGTGATGCAGTTGGCTGTATTCCCCGCGGCACAGATCGGTCACCATCGCCGCGAGCTCGGCGCATCGGCAAGCGTGTTCGGCGGAATCTTCCGTATCCCCGGCGGAATCGCCGCTCGTGCTCGGGACAGCCCATTCTACCGCTCGGACCATCATATAGTTCGCGATCAGGACTGCCGTACGAATGTCGGTCTTCTTATGAACCGTTGGAACGCCTCGGCGCTGATCTGCGCCGTCGATGATGTCGTCGTGAACCAAGGAGGCCATATGCAGGTATTCGAGCATGGCTGCCGTTCGCATGACGCGGTCGCTCCGCTGCGGCTTCTCCGGCTCGCCGAAACGGCTGCCGACGATGACCATCATCGGGCGAAGTCTTTTGCCTCCGGCACGAATGAGGTTCGCCACGCTGTCGAAGACGACGGACGGCTTCGGCAGGTCGGCGTCGGATAGAATGACGCTCATGAGGGCATCGTCGATGGCGTCGAGGTCAATATGCAGTCTATCATGCAGCTTGGTGCTCATGATGTCATCGCCTCCTGATCGGCACGGTCCAGATACTGGCGGAAGGCCGTATAGACTTCACGCATGGCGCGTCGCGCCGGCCGCCCCATGAGCAGCGACAGCTGGAGCTTCTTATAGACGGGTGCGAGGTGGTTCAGCAGGTCTAATTCCTTATGCTGCGACAGCAGCTTATAGTAAGCGCCCATGAGATAATCGCCATCCAGAATGCTGCGCGTCAGCACGTCGTTCTGTCCTTCCAGCAAGTCCTGGTGCTTGAGCACGGCCTGCTGCAGGAGCAGATAGCCGCCGAGAATCGTCAGCTTGCGTTGCCTATGGAGGCCGGTCTTCTCGATGACTGCCGCGAGCCGTTCCAACAGATGAACGTCGCCCTCGAGCCGAATGGCGGTGTCGGAGTCGATCTGCTGCCGCAGCATGCTGAGCGTGTCCTGGATGAGTCTGCGATCTATCATGGTGGCTTCACACCTTCCTATAGTAAAATCAGGCGCAACGGGGGTACGCCCGTTGCGCCTGACAGGCGATTAATCCGCGTAGAGATACCAGCGCTTCACGATCGGAAGCTTCCTCCAGATCTGCTTCAAGCGAGGCAAGACGTAGTAGTCCAAGCCGAACGTGCTGCCCGATCCGCCGATGAGTGCGATACCTGCACCCAAGTACCAGAGCATATCCTGCGGTGCCATGCCGGACACCCATACCATGGCGCCCATCGCGACGGTCGCGACGGCTGCCGGAGCAGAGAACAGGCCCAGGATGAGCAAGGCGCCGAAGATGAGCTCCGCGAGCACCATCGAAGTCTGGAACACGTAAGCGAGTGCGTTGAAGCTGCCGTCCGCATTGTAGAACATGAGGTCCATCGACCAGTCGACCATGCTCTTCATGAAGTCCGGCACCGGTAAGGCCTTCACGGCTTCGGCGGTGTATGCCGATGCTGCCGCCACTGCGTCGGCCGCTGCTCCCGCCGCCTCGCCCGTGCCTTCCGCCGCCGCGGATGCGCCGGTCGTGCCGTCTGCCGCTTTGGCCGGAATGAGGAAGATGTGGCCGGGATCGTCGATGATTTTGCCGATCTTATCCCAGCCCTGCTTGAACCACATCCAACCGGCGAAGATGCGGAGCGGGACGAGCCAGAAATTCGGCGACCGCTTGGCGAGATGTCCGCCTAGGAAGCTGCGGTTGTTCTTCACGTGGAAGAATTCGTGCAAGAGATAGGAATAGACCTTGTTGAAGCCGCACACCTGGAACAGGTAGACCATGTTGATGAGATGCTTCACGGCCATGGCTGGCAGGCCGCTCATCTTGAACATCTTGCCTGGAACGCCGACGCTCGCGACACCGTATCGGCTGCCGATGCAGACCATCGTGCCGTGGAATGTCGGCTTGTATGCCTTCTTCGGCTTATTGCGAATATCCGCCACGATGTTGTGCGCGATGATCGGCGCGGCCAGTTCGGCGTTCTCGACCATCTGCGGCACGGGATTCGACTGGCCTTCCGGAATGTAGAAAATGTTGTCGCCGACGACATACACTTCATTGTGCGCAGGGACCTGCAGCTTGTCGTTCGTCAGGATCCGCTTGCGGCCCTTCTGCTCGACATCGACGCTACCTGCGATTTCGGAGCCTTCCACGCCGGCCGTCCATACGACGGTGCGGGAGAGGATCTCCTTATCGCCGAGCTGCACGCCGTTCTCGCTGACGCCCGTGATTTTCGAGCCGGTAATGATGTTGACGTTCAGCTTGCGGAGCCGCTTCTCGGCCTTGCGGATCAATGGCTCCGGCAGGATCGGCAGAATCTTGTCGACCATATCGACGACGTGGAGCTTCACCTCGGACGGATCGACGACGAATTCCTTGCACAGCTCTTGCGTGAACTCCGCCAGTTCGCCGATCATCTCGACGCCGGTGAAGCCGGCGCCGACGACGACGAAGGTGAGCATTTCCTGCCGAGCCTGCTTGTTGCGCTCCAGGACCGCCTGGCGGAACATGCCGAGAATCTGTTCCTTCAGCTTCACGGCATCCTCGTAGGACCAGAGGCTGAATGCGTGCCGGTCGGCGCCCGGTATGCCGAAGAAGGTAGGTTTGCTGCCTGTGCCGATGACGAGGTAATCGTAAGCGTAGGCCGTAGTCTCCGAGATGAGCTTGCGCCCCTCGAAATCGATCTTCTGGATGTCGTCGAGCACGACGTCCACGTTCTTGAAGCCGAGGAATACCTTCTTGAGGTCGATCCGGATCGAGTCTTCCTCGACCCGGTTCGCCGCAACTTCGTGAAGCTCGGTCAGCAGGGTATGGTAAGGCTTGCGGTCGATCAGCGTGATTCGCACGTCATGCTGCTTGCGGAGCTGCTTGCCAAGCTTCTTCGCCGTGAGCACGCCGCCGTAACCGCCGCCTAGTACTAAGATGTTCTTCATGCGAATGCACCTCGCGATTGTTGGTGTGGTGTAGGGAAG
Organism: Bacillota bacterium; assembly: GCA_023386495.1. Taxonomy (GTDB): domain Bacteria; phylum Bacillota; class Bacilli; order Paenibacillales; family Paenibacillaceae; genus Paenibacillus_I. The sequence continues at coordinate 17,897 of JAEWJS010000008.1, forward strand.
CGCTGGAGCGCCGGCTTACTTCGCTTGAGCGAGCGCTTGCTTAGCCAGCTCGACGAAGCCGTTCACGTGGATCGACACGCCGCTGATAGCATCGGTATTGCCGTTCTCCGGGTTGTAAGGAATGGCAGCCGGGTCTTGCTTCTCGAGCAGGAATTGCTCGGTCTTCGCAGCTTGCTCATGCCATTCGGCTTGTGCGCCGCCATTGGCGACCATGCCGTATTCCCCATCCTTAGAACGCGTGCGCTTGTCGGTGCCGCCGTCCTTGTGGATGCCGTTCCAGGAAGCCGCGACGATGTTGCCGTTCATGACGGTGATGTGGGCGGTCTCTTTCCAACCGGACTTCGCATCGAATTCTGCTGCTTCTGCATGATAGCTGCCGTCCTTGTACGGACCGGCTTCTACCGGGCCGGCTGCAAGCGCCTCGTCTACGAGCGCTACGAATTCGCCTGCGCCGACCGACACACCGGATACGGCGTCCGTCTTGCCTTCTGCGTCAAGCGTGATGGCGCCGGTTGCTTGCTGCTCGAGCAGGAATTGCTCCAGCTTCGCCGCTTGCTCATGCCACTCGGCCTGCGCGCCGCCCTTGGCAACCATGCCGTATACGCCTTCCTCGGAGAGCGTCTTCTTGTCGAGCCCGCCGTCCTTGTGCAGGGCATTCCAGTTCACGCTCGTGATCACGCCGCCCTCGACCTTGAGTGCGAGAATTTCTTTGTAGCCGGATTTCTCGGCGTAATCGCCTTCTGCGTAGTAGACACCGTCTGCCCATTTGGCTGCGTCTGCCGGTTGCTCGGCCGGCGCGTTGGCACCGTTGTTGCTTGCGGCCGGCGTCTCGACGGCCGGCGCGTTAGCGGCGGGTTCGTTGTCAGTGCTGCCGCCTCCGCATGCAGTCATCAGACCGAGCAGCAGGGTCAACGACAAGAGAATGGAAGCTGTTTTTTTCATAAGTAAGATCCTCCCCGGGACATTGTGTGCTGGCGTCATTGCGAGTTGTGAATCCTTTCACAATAACGTCGTTACCTCATTCTAGCACGGCGACTATCGCTCATCCGGTGATAAAAATCACGATAATTGACGTAATTTTTGTGTTTGGGGTGGGGTGCGGCAGCGGCCAGTGGCGCGTATGGGGGCGCGTGGAGGTTGTGCGCCGAATGGCAAGCGGCGGGCGCTGTGCGGGCGAGTGGCGAGCGGCGGGCGCCGAGCGTCGAGCACTGAGCGCCGTGCGGGCGAATGGCGAGCGTCGGGCGCCGAGCGCAGGGTCTATGGGCCATTAGCGAAGCAATTGCGCTGTTAAGGTATGTTCATGCGCAATTGTGGGCCCATATCCCCCTTCCTAACCTATTAAGGTATAGAATGCGCTAAATAACGCATGGCTGTTCGCTAATTAGCGAACTTAAGCCATTTTGGGCATCTGAATGGAGCAAGCCCCTTGGATTAGCGCATGAATGTACGTTAATAGCGAATTCGCTTCGCTATTGCCATGCCAGCTGTCTGCCTGCACGTTTCTATCATGATCCTACAGTCTCGTGCAGACAATTATCGTAACTTCCCGCATAAATAGGATGATCGGGACGATTGCGCTGCCGGTTGGAGGTGCATGTGGTGGCGTGCTGAGGCGATAGCGGATGTATTGAAGGTGCGTGTGGTGAGCAGTAGTGTAGAAAACTACCGCTATTTTTCCCACTTCGCGAAAATTGGTTAGATTAACTGCAAATCCTACAGCTAATCTCGGCTGAAAGGATAATCTACCGTATTCTATGGAGAATAGTGGTACCAATCTACACTAAATCTGCCATTGAGCCCTCGGGCCCATTGATTAGTTGTAAAATTTCCCACTATTTGTACGACGAGGGCAGCCCCGGCAGCTCCTGGTTCTACAGATGACCCACAACGACCAGCACTTACCCAGCGCCCCCAGCATCTAACCAGCGCCCCAGTAACTATC
>JAEWJS010000042.1 GCA_023386495.1 Bacillota bacterium
GACCAACCCACCGACCCACCGATTATGATGCGGCCCCTTTCAAACGAGATACCGAACAGTAATGCAGGCGTCCTACAGAAGAACAACACCTTGACTTGTATACAAGAATACAAGTACAGTAGAAGAATAGAATCGCGTGCGGCGGCTTTCAACCTCATGCACGCAAGCAGCTTCAACCATTCTGCGCTAACGGAGGTGATTCCGGTGTCCAGACTCTCTCCCCTGCAGGGGAATGGGCGAAGATCGCTGGGCGATCAGATCTACGAATCGATTCGCGAAGCGATCGTGTCGCTGCGCATGGAGCCGGGTACGCTGGTGTACGAGAATGAACTGGCCGAGACGCTCGGCGTGAGCCGGACGCCGATCCGCGAAGCGATCCGGCTGCTCGTGAGCGAGCAACTGCTCGAAGTGCTTCCCCAGCGGGGCACGCGCATCGCGTTCATCTCCGAGCGCAAGGTCAGCGAAGCGCGCTTCATCCGCGAGCACCTGGAGCTCGGCGCCTTCCGGCAGGTCGCCAAGCAGTGGAAGCAGCAGGACCGCACCCGCGAAGTCGATGCGATCCAGAAGCTTTTTCAAGAGCAGCGCATGGCCGCCGACATCGGCGATATTGCGGTGTTCCTGCAGCTAGACGAGGCGTTCCATCGCACCGTCATGGAGATGACCGGCAACGAGACGCTGCTGCAAGTCATCGGCCATATGCGGGCACATCTCAATCGATTGCGGTTCTTGGCCATTCGGGAATACCGCACGATGGGGCGCGTCATGGAAGAACACGAGCAACTGCTGGTCGCTCTGCAGGAGGGTGACGAGCCGAAGACCGCGCTGCTGCTCGAGCAGCATATCGGCAAGCTGGATCAAGAGCTGCCGGAGCTGCGCCAAGCACATGCGGCATTTTTCAAGGATTAACGCAACGCAACGCAACCAATCTTACTTCAAGGAAGGTGACGATCGACATGCGGATGGTATTCAGATGGTATGGCGAAGGCAATGACACGATTACGCTGCAGCAGATCAAGCAGATTCCCGGCGTGGAAGGCATCGTATGGGCGCTGCATGACGTGCCTGCGGGCGAAGAATGGCCGATGGACAAGATCATGGCGTACAAGAAGCTGTCCGACGAGAGCGGGCTGCACCTGGACGTCGTCGAGAGCGTGAACGTGCACGAGGACATTAAGCTGGGTCTGCCGTCGCGCGACCTGTATATCGATAACTACAAGAAGACGATCAAGAAGCTGGCGACGGTCGGCGTCAAGACGATCTGCTACAACTTCATGCCGGTCTTCGATTGGGCGCGCACGGATCTCTTCAAGGAGATGGAAGACGGCTCGACCGCGCTCTTCTTCGAGAAGGCGCTTATCGATCAGATGGACCCGATGGAGCTCGTGCGCAAAATCGCATCGAACCCCGAACTGACGATGCCCGGCTGGGAGCCGGAGCGGCTCGAGCGGCTGTCGCAGTTGTTCGAAGCCTATAAGGACGTAACCGAAGAGCATCTGTGGGACAATCTCCGTTACTTCCTCGAAGAAGTCGTGCCGGTTGCGGAGGAGAACGGCATCCGCATGGCGATCCATCCGGACGATCCGCCGTGGTCGATTTTTGGCTTGCCGCGCATCGTGACGAGCCAAGCCAACATTCGCCGCATCCTGCAGCTGGTCGACAGCCCTGCGAACGGCGTGACCCTGTGCAGCGGTTCGCTCGGCGCTAACCCGGCGAACGATATCCCGGCGATGGTGCGCGAATTCGCGGATCGCATTCCGTTCGCGCATATCCGCAACGTGCGCCGTTACGAGAACGGCGACTTCATCGAGACGTCGCACCGCACGCAGGACGGCTCGGTCGATATTACGGGCATCGTGAAGGCGTACCATGACGCGGGCTTCCAAGGCTATGCGCGTCCCGATCATGGCCGGCATATCTGGGATGAGCAATGCCGTCCCGGCTACGGGCTCTATGACAGAGGACTGGGCATCATGTACTTGTGGGGACTATGGGACGCGTTCGAACGCCAAGCGAAGGGGGCAGCCAACCAATGAATTATCCCATTCACGATAACCTAAGCGGCAAAATAGCGGTCATCACCGGAGGCAGCGGCGTCTTGTGCGCGGCAATGGCGAAGGAGCTGGGACGGCACGGGGTGAAGGTCGCCATATTGAACCGCACTGTAGAGAAGGGCGAGCAGGTGGCGGAGGAAATTCGCCAAGCAGGCGGTCAAGCGATCGCCGTCGCCTGCGACGTGCTCGACGCCGAGAGCGTGAAGCGTGCAGAGGCAACCGTGACGGAAGCGTTCGGAACGTGCGACATTCTGATTAACGGCGCGGGCGGCAATCATCCGAAGGGGACGACGACGAACGAGACGTTCCGGCCCGAGGATCTGAACCAAGAAGGCGTCGCTACGTTCTTTGATCTAGAAGTGGCGGGCTTCAGCTATGTATTCGACCTGAACTTCATCGGTACGCTCATTCCGACGCAGATCTTTGCCAAGGGCATGGTAGGCAAGCCGGGAGCGACGGTCATCAACATGTCTTCGATGAGCGCGCCGAGCCCGATGACGAAGGTGCCGGCCTATAGCGCCGCGAAGGCGGCCATCGACAACTTTACGCAATGGCTAGCCGTGCACATGGCAGACAGCGGCATACGCGTGAACGCGATCGCGCCGGGCTTCTTCCTGACCGATCAGAATCGCCGCCTGCTGACCAACGAGGACGGGTCGCTCACCGCGCGAGCGGGCAAAATCATGACGCATACGCCGATGCGCCGCTTCGGGGAGCCGAGCGATCTGCTCGGCACGTTGATCTGGCTCGCGGACGACAGCATGTCCGGGTTCGTCACGGGCATTACGGTGCCGGTTGACGGCGGCTTCATGGCCTACTCCGGCGTATGATTCGGGCGTCAGCCCCCTGCTGGATTTGAAACCTTCGGTAAATTATGCAAGTATATATACTATCCGAAGTGCTTAGGGGGTTGGTCGTTAGACATGAATCGGATAATATCGCTGGTTCTTCTTGTCTTCGTCCTCGTCTTGCCGGGATGCTCGCTCATGGATGGCATCCAGCAAGTGGACCAGACACTGGACTATGTGAACGGTGCCACAGCCTATGTGACCGACGCGGCTGCATGGGCAGAGAGCATTCCGGTTCAAGCCGAACAGGCGATGCTCGTGCCGGAAGCCCGCGATGCGCTCATTATGAAGCTCGAGCAGATCATGACGGAGATCCAGACCTTCAATAACCTCGACGCGCCGGCTGTCGCGCAGCAACTGCATGAACAGATCGTTGTGTACAACGAGAATCTGCAGCAGGAAATCAGCGTCTATCTGGAGAACCTGAAGCAGAATGTGATCGATCCGCTTGCGCTCCAGGATACGCGGATCGTCGAGCTGTTCCAGCAGATTGGGCAGACGATAGGATCCCTGAAGGAACTCGGCCAATAGGACCGATTGTGATCGCGATGCAATGCTACGAGGCATACTCGACGTCGAATCTTGAACGCTGGCGAAAATAGCATATGCTTCCGATGCGGCGTTTCTTACGAAACGCTTGAGGTACTCACGTAGTTCTGACTACGCTCCGTTCCTCATTTTCTACCATCGTCCAACCTTCTCGGCGCTGACAATCGGTCTGATCGCGTGTGATCGCGATGCATATTGAAGTGGAGGAAGGCAATCGATGAACATTACGGTACGGCATGCGCAGATGACGCATAGCAAGGCGGACGGCTATGTGGGCAAAGTGATTTTCGAAGTGGAAGGCCACAAGCATGCTTACGAGATTACGCTGCACAGCAAGAGCACGAAGGATTGGGCATACGGGTTGTTCTACTCAGGGGAGTCCGGCAGCGAGGAAGAACTGTTCGCCGTCGAAGATTATCTCGAGGAGAATGACGAAGCGTACTTGGCGCTTGTCCAGGCCGCGCGCGACGCCTTGCAGCCATCCGAATCGCAATAGCAGCAGCCAGCACGTCACGCATAAGCTCCCGCATGCGGCAATCCGCCGCATGCGGGAGCTTTTTATCGCGGTGCAGTCATATCGCGGTAACGAGGCGCTTACATTAGGAATGAGTGGATCCAATGCCGTCTGATTCATGCCGCAGCCGCCACGGGTAAGGAAGGTAGAATAGAATGCGATGGAGGGTGATGTAGAAGCATGGACACCATCGTCGTCAAGCGCGCATCGTTGCAAGACTCGGACCATGTAAGGGATTTATTGCAGCTAGCCAGGCATGACCGTGTCGTCGACAGGAGTCGCGCTGCGGCAGCCGAATCGATCGAGGAGCAGGATATCGTGCTTGTAGCCGTCCAATGCATGCGCGGCGTGCTGCATTACTTGGGTTACGCGCAGCTCTGCCCCAGCATTGGGGAGCAGGGCGACAAGGAGTGGACGCTTGGCGAGATATTCGTCTTGCCCGACGCGGAACGACACCATGTCGAACAGGCGCTGCTCATGGCGGTCTCGAAATATATGAAGCGCTTCGATGGCATCGAGACGCTCCATGAGCCGAGCCGAAGCGCAATCGCACCGTTGCCTTATGCCGAGAATGCATGAATAGACATTCGTCACGGCCGCCCGACAAGGGCGGCTTTTTGCATGAGACGGAAGGATCATGTCGATTCGTGGCGAATTCATTATTACGAAAGGAGAGTGGCGTGAAGCATGCTGAACGTTCTGGGCAAGGCGCTTGATTTGACCGCAACGATCGTCGTATTGGCCATTCCGATTGGGGTAGTCGGCTTATACTTCTGGGATCGCTATATGCAGAAGCAGCACTCGATTCTGAAGACGCATCCGATCATCGGTCGGTTCCGTTATATATTCGAGGCATTGGGGCCTGAGCTGCGCCAATACTTCATCTGGGGAGATAAGGAAGGTCGCCCGATCGACCGGGATACGCAGGGTTACATCGCAAAAGCAGGCAAGTACGGATCGACGGTCATCGGATTCGGCTCGCGCAGAGATTTCTCGCAAGAAGGCTTCTTCCTGAGCAACTCGATGTTTCCTCGCAATATGGATGAGCTGGCCGTGGACCAATCGCGCCCTATTACGACGACCTATAAGTATCAGATTATGAAGGAAGGTCTAGTATCGCGTAAGGAGAAAAGGTATCAGACGACCGCATTGCCTTGGCTGCTCGCTGACGAGCATGCTGTCGTCATCGGCGCGTACAACAAGGTTAGGCAGCCTTATCATGCGAAGGGTTTCATCGGCATATCGGCGATGAGCTTCGGCTCGCTATCCGACCATGCGGTCATGGCGCTCGCGCAAGGAAGCGCCATTGCCTCCGGCAGCTGGATGAATACGGGCGAGGGCGGGATCTCGCCCTATCATCTGTCCAAGATCTATGAGCTGCTGGACGACGGCCGCTCCGAAGTGCCCGCGCAAGCGGAAGAGGCGGCCGTCTATGCGCTGCTTCAGAAGCGCAGGCTCGTCTCGAACTTCGAGATCGCCAAGGAGCTCAGCCATCTCGAATACGATTCGATGGACGTGTTCGAGCTAGACAAGAATCCCTATGTGCAAGCCGTCGAGCGGTTGGTTGCCGAGGGTTCGGTGGTACGCAAGGAGACGGACCTGATCTATCAGGTCGGCTCTGCCAAGAACGGTGCCAGACGGGATGAGCTGGGAACGTTCGATGCCGAGATGTTCACGATGACCGCTGGCCGTCCGGAGGTGAAGCTGATCGAGGTGAAGCTCGCGCAGGGCGCCAAGGTACGGGGAGGCAAGCTGCCGAAGAGCAAGCTGACGCCGATGATCCGGCGAATTCGCGGCATTCCGATGGACTGGGACCGCGACGTGGAATCGCCGAATCGCTTCACGGACTTTAGCGACATGCCGTCGCTGTTCGCCTTCATCGAGAAGCTCCGGGACTTGTCCGGCAAGCCGGTCGGCATCAAGATCGTGGCAGGCAGCGAGATGGCCGTCGAGGAACTGGCCGCGCATATGCTGGAGACCGGCAGCGGGCCGGACTTCATCACGGTCGACGGCGGCGAGGGCGGCACCGGCGCGACCTATATGGAGATGGCGGATTCGCTCGGCTTGCCGCTCTATTCCGCATTGCTCATCGTCGACAACACGCTGCGGCGGTACGGCGTTCGCGAGCGCGTGAAGGTGTTCGCGAGCGGGATGCTGGCGACGGCGGACAAGATGGCCGTTGCGCTGGCCTTCGGTGCCGACCTGGTCAATGTGGCGCGGGCGGCGATGAATACGATCGGTTGCATCAATGCGTTGAAGTGCAACACCAACGAGTGCCCGACCGGCGTTACGAGCCATAAGCCGGAGTTGAAGCAAGGGCTCGTCATCGAGGAGAAAAGATATCGCACGGCGAATTACATCGCGACGCTGCGGGAGGGCGTGTTCATGCTGGCCGCGTCCTGCGGGCTCGAGTCGCCTGTCCAATTCGAACGTCAGCACGTAACCTTCAAGGACAGGAATGCTGCCGCGACGCGAATGGATCGGTTATCGCCATACCCGTCTGCAACCGACTCCCAGCCGATCCAGATCGTCAAGACGTCTTAACTTCACGCGGGCGAGTATCACTCAGGCCGCAAATGGGGTAAGATGGGACGAGGAGGGTGATCCTGGCATGAGTAATCCAAGCAACAGCGGGCAGGCATTGCCGCCGAAGACCTGCACGATCGACCGATTAATAACGGTACAGGCCGACATCGACCGCGTGCTCGCCGGCACGAAGACGGCAACGCGGCGTAACGGACGCTACGCGGATGCAGGCGAAATTATGACGCTTAAGGACCGCTCGTATGTGGTCGAGCGCGTCTACGAGCAGACGCTGGGCGAACTGACGGATGCACACGCCGTGCAGGAAGGATATCCGAACGTCGAAGCTTATAAGCAAGCGATCTTGTCCTTCCATCCGGGCATGCCGTGGCTTCCGCACATGCGCGTGTGGGTGCATGAATTTCGACCTGTATCGGACCAATAACGAGCTGGAGTGAATGACGTGACGGAACAGTATAATGAACAGGAATTGATCGCTTACATCGCCGGGGAGACGAACCTTGACGCAGCACGGATTGCGCTCGTGCTGAAGCACGAGCAGGCTTTCATTGACCAAGCGCAGGCGAATGCCAAGGGCGAGGTCGAAATCGACAGCGATGAACTGGTCGACTACATTTTGACCCGCAAGGACGTCGGCTTGAACGAGCTTCAAGTGGAGCAGGTACTGGACAGCGAGATGGATTATCTCACGGAACGAGGGCTTGCCGGTTACGAAGACTAAGCGAGCATGAAGAAAGAGCCGCGTTCTGCGGCTCTTTCTTCATGCATAGAGGGGGACTGGGGCATGCGTGCTAGCGGAATAGTCTGGATCGACATCCTTAACGTCGTTATTGTCTGTATGCTATTGCTCGCCCTTCTGTCGATCGTCTATCGCAGCTGGCGCAATGGGATATCGCCGATGCCGGCCTCTGCCCCTGTACGGAGGCAGACGGCAGAGCTGCTCCGCCAGCTGCGGGCAGGCGGTACGCTCGTCGAAGCCGGTTCCGGCTGGGGGACGCTGCTGCTGCATCTTGCGCGGCATTGCCCCGGCTGGACGCGAATGATCGGCATCGAGAATTCGATCGTCCCTTACATGGTGTCGAGAGCGATGATCGGGTGGGGACGTCTGCTGACGCGTCCTCGCCAGTCGGCACGAATCGCCGTTCTGCGAACCGACCTCTATGCGCATGACTACACTGAGGCAGACGCGGTCGTCTGCTATCTCTACCCTGGCGCCATGGACAGGCTCGGTCCGATCTTGGCCGAGCAGCTGAAGCCGGGAAGCTATGTGCTGAGCATCTGCTTTGCGATTCCCGGCTGGAAGCCGGAACGCGTCGCGCTGTGCCGTGATCTGTATCGGACGCCGATCTACTGCTATCGGGTCGGCTAATGGATGCCGAAGCACAGCCTACCCTTTACGTTCGAATCCCTTCACAATCTCGATGACAGTCATTACGGATTGCAGCATCACGTCTGCTGACGCGTATTCATAGCGACCATGGAAATTCTCGCCGCCCGTGAACAGATTCGGCGTCGGCAATCCCATATAGGACAGCTGCGAACCGTCCGTCCCGCCGCGAATCGGCTTGATGACCGGCTCGATGCCGAGCGATTTCATCGCGTCATAGGCGATGTCGACGATTTCGCGTACCGGCTCGATTTTCTCGCGCATGTTGTAGTACTGATCTTTCATCTCCAACGCTATGCGATCTTCCCCGTACGCCTGCTTCAGCTCGTTGACGATCTCCTCGACGAGCGCTTTTCGCGCGAGAAATCGCTGCTTGTCAAAGTCCCGAATGATGTACTGCAGCTTCGCTTCCTCCACGTCGCCCTGTAGTAGGGTGAGGTGGTAGAAGCCCTCATAACCCTCCGTATGCTCCGGCGCTTCGCCCTGGGGCAGCTTGGCGTGCAATTCCATCGCGATCTTCGCCGCGTGAATCATCTTGCCCTTAGCAGTTCCCGGGTGGACGTTCTTGCCTCGAATCGCGATCTTCGCCATGGCGGCGTTGAAGCTCTCGTATTCCAGTTCGCCGAGCGGCCCGCCGTCCACCGTATAGGCGCATGAAGCGCCGAATGCCGCGACATCGAATCGATGGGGACCGCGGCCGATCTCTTCGTCCGGCGTGAACGCGACGCGGACCTTGCCGCGGCGGATGGACGGCTCGCGGATCAGCTGCGCCATCGCCGTCATGATAATCGCGATGCCGGCCTTGTTGTCGGCGCCGAGCAGCGTCGTCCCATCCGTCGTAATCAGCGTATGGCCTAGGTAGTTCGCCAGTTCCGGAAAATCCTGCGGCGACAGCACCACGCGAGGATCAGCATTCATGACGATGTCTTGTCCGTCATATTGGCGGATGATCTGCGGCTTAACGCCGGCCCCAGTGAAGTCGGTCGCCGTGTCGAGATGGGCCAGGAAGCCGATCGCAGGTACATCCTCCTTATCGGTGTTCGGAGGAAGCGTGGCCATGACATAGCCGTTCTGATCCATCGTAACCTCGGTCATGCCGATCGCCTGCAGCTCGTCAACGAGCATGCGTCCGAGCGTCAATTGGCCCGGCGTGGAAGGGCAGCTCTCGCTGTCGGCATTGGATTGCGTGTCGACCTGGACGTACCGCGTGAAGCGCTGAAGCAATTCGTCTTTCATGATGCGTATCACTTCTCTCCTTTGTATTTGCCGGAATGGATGATGTGAACGTTAACCTTCACGCTCGCCAACGATTCCTTCGTGAGCGGGAACGGTCTGTTCGCCATGAGCCGATGAAAGGCTGCGGGATTGCGGCGATAGAGCGTCTGGCTGAGCCGATAGACGTCGATCTTCTTGCTGATGCCTCGCTCGTATGTCGCGCGCATCTCTTGGGCGATGTAAGCCTCTGCCATTCGTTCAAGCTCATCTTGACCGATGTCGCTCCATAAGCCGGATACGCTGCCCTTCATATCGATGCTAAGCGAGAAAGCGACGTCCTCCTCTCGAATGATCGGCTGAATGTTGAAGCGGTGTCCGAACAGATTCAAGTTCGCCTTCGGATTCGTATCATCCGGGATGTTAATGATGTCCATTCGGATTCGTTTGTTGATCCATCTGACGCCGATCAATGACTGCTCGGACATCCACCCGGCATACTCGCGCGCATTGAAGAAGTAAGCGCCGCTTATGCGGAACATGGGCTTGCTCTGCTTATCTTCCCGCCACGAACGCTTATCGATTGCCAACGATGGCAAGTACGCGGAATAGCCCGGTTCGTTCATGTCGGCGATGAACTTTAAGCCGCGGATCGGACTGACATACGGCCGTTGCTCATAATATTTGGTCGGTCTTGAGAGGAGCGACTCAAGCGGAGAGAAATTCAACAGGGATTTCACGGCGAAAATCTGGCCGAGCGGTTCGCGCGTACCGAACATCTGTATATTATACCGGATCTCGCGAAAACGGTTAAGCACATCGGTAACTTCCGGCAGCTTATGCTCGGTAATGATGCTCTCCGAGACGACGATCGCGTTCAGATGTCCCCAGAACATGCGCAGCTGCGAAGTGGCGGACAGGTCCGCTACGGCTTCCAGCACCGATGAGCCGCGGCCTAGTCCGATCCAAGCGGGAATGTTCTTGCCTGGCGAAGCGTTCTCGGTCTTCGCGATATTCGTGAAATTCTGGATCTGAGCATACACGGTATATTGCCCCTCCGCATAGTCGAAACCGAGTGCAGTGCCGTATGCCATCGTCTGCAGCTCCTTCGAATCCCAACATCCGCCTAGCAAGGGGAAGAGCATCAAGCAGATCAGAACCGCATGCTTCTTCATGGTTCATCATCGCGCTGTCGATCGGCATCCGTCGTGTTCAATAGGGCAGGCCGCCATTTATTCTTCACGTACGGCAGCCTGAAAAAGGCGGGCAGCCAGTCCTTCTTGATGAACGGCGAGAGCGGAGCTAGATAAGGCTTGCCGAAGGAAGTGAGCTGCGAGAGATAGAACACGAGCAGCGCCGCGCCGAGAATCAAGCCGTACATGCCAAAGAAGCAGCACAGCAAGAAGAGGGAGAGCCGCAAAATGCTGACGCTGACGCTCATGTTCTGGTTGATCAGCGTAGCGGCGGTCACGGCGGTGACAGCTCCTACGACGACGGTAGAGGGCGAGATGAGACCGGCGCGAATCGCGGCGTCGCCGACGATCAGGCCGCCGACAACGGTGAGCGTAGATGAGATCGCGCTCGGCAGGCGGCTGCCTGCTTCGCGGAAAATTTCGAGCAGCATGAGCAGCAAGAACAGCTCGATCTGGGGAGAGAACGGCAGCCCGAGACGCGTAACCGCGATCGTCGCCAGAATCCGAAATGGAATCTGATCTTGATGGAAGGCAACAAGCGAGACCCAGAAAGCCGGGAGGAAAATCGTGATGATCAAGCTGATATACCGCACCGTGCGGGCAAATGTCGTATAGAGGTATGGGAAGTGCAGATCTTCCGGCGACTTCAACAGGAGCGGAAAATTGGATGGTCCGATCAGCACCATCGGCATTCCGTCGACCAGGATAATGAAGCGTCCTTGGAGGAGCGCGCTTACCGTGAAATCGGGTCTGCCTGTAGCATCCATTAGCGGAACGATGGCATAACGATGATCGGATATCCACTCTTCGATCTGTTGAATGCTGAAGATCCCGTCGACCTTCATCTTGCTCAGCCGCTGGCGCACCGTCTGGAGCAATTCAGGCGCCGCGACATCGTAGACGTACATAAGCGCGACCTTCGTCGAAGTCCGGCTGCCGAGGACGAACATCTCGCAGTGCAGCGTGCTGCTGCGGATCCGCTTGCGGATCAGCGCGATGTTGGTCGTGATGTTCTCCACGAATCCGTCGCGCGGGCCCTTAATTGACAGCTCCGTGTTGGACTCATCGGGATTGCGCTGCGGAAGATCGCCGATATTGACCCAGAATAGGCCGCGTGCGTGGGGGAAGATGAGCAGCAGCTCGCCCTGGAAGATGCGGTTGGCAATCGTGTCGAGCTTGAGCTCGCCATCCTGAGCCCGGGTCGTAAGACTCGAGAGGAGGAAGCCGTCAATAATCGGGAAGGTTCCTGCCGATTTATAGGTTTCCGATAGCGCCACAAGAATGTTGTTGCCGATGATGCTGCTGTCGCTGGTGCCTTCGCTGAACACGAACAGCACGTCGGACCTCTCGTCATTGACGAAGCGATGGATGCGGATGGCAACATCTTGGGAATGCACGAATAATTCCTTCAGGCTTGTGATCGACCAGACGTCCAGTGTATTCGATGCCTCTTGCTTCAAGTCGTTCGCTCCTTTCCGGGCTTAAGAATGACCGCAGCGATCAGCCACACAACGGTCACGCAGAGTTCGACGATTAGAGCGCCAGGGATGAAATACTTGAGCTTGAACTGATACAGTTCCAATTGGTTCATCGGTATGAAGGTCAACGCGAAATAGCTAAGCGCGCAAGCGATAACGATCCATCGCCTGCGCTTGCTGTTCGCAGTGCCTCCGAGGAACTCGGAGAGCAGGTACATAGCGAGACTGATCCGCACCGTTGAGCCAGAGAGCCATTGATGCACAGACAAGAAGTCGACATGCTCGATGAACGGACCGATCTGAACAAGCCGCCATTGCTCGAACGGGGATTCGGATTGACGACTTGCCTCAGTCGGTCCGAATTCCGTAATGGCCCCGACGATCGGGCCAAGCATGATCTGGATCAATAACAGGACAAGCACGAGGAGATGCCACCATTTCACCTTATTCTTCAGGCGATGCTGCAGCAGCACGAGCAGCGTCACCTCGGATAGCCCTCCGACAGCATACACCAACCCATCGAATACGGGGCTCCAGCCGTGCTCAAGTACAGGCATGAGCAGCTTATAATCTTTAAGTCTCGTGTTCGAGATGGCGACGAAATAGCCAAGCAGGAATACGATAGGCAGCAATACGCCGGATCCGATGGCGATCGCGCGGATTCCGTAGGCGGACGCGATGCAGCTTATGACCAACAGCAGCAAGATGAGCGCGGTTTTGGGCGTCTCCGGCAAATAGTTGGTTGCCGTCCAATTGCCGGTGTGAATAAGCTCGATGGCCCCAATCATATAGACGTGAACATAGACGGGAAAGAGAAGCAGCCGTGAAGCGAAAGGGCTCGTCCGCGAAGCGAGCCAGGATTGTAGATTGGCTTGCGCGGTCCGTCTCATGATGAAATAGACGGCACTGTACCAAGCTATGGCCGGCAAGATCGATACCAGCGGAACCAGCCACGCGTCTCGCCCCGACGATTCCAGAAGCATGGGATTGATGACAACATGGCTGATCAAGCCGTTCGAGAGTAAGAAGATCATGCTTAGTTGGAGGAAAGAGATTTTCCCGGCTCCTGAATCGCTGCTCATCGGTGATCTCCTTCCCTTGCAGTAGAAACTGTACATAATTTTTCCAATGGCAGTCTGGATTATACGAAATCCAAGCGATGGGGATTACCGGAGAGGCGTTCTGGCGCAGCGCACGGGCGAGAGGCTCTGGAGGATGGGGGGATGTTTGCGCGAACCGCAGAGACCCGCTCACACCTGACGGCAATGTCATGATGGCGGGTCAGAAGCGGTAAGCGAGAGGGCGAGGGCTACGAATGCTTGCGCAGCAGCTCTTCATAGACGGCTCGAGGCCGCAGCCCGACGAGCTTCTCAACCGGTTCGCCGTTCTTGTAGAGCAGGACGGTCGGCATGCTCATGACGCCTGCTCGTGAAGCGGCTTCGGGCAGCTCGTCGCAATTGACATTGACGATCGTCAGATTGTTGGCATGCGAATCATGCAGCTGCTCCAGGATGGGGAGCAGCGTCTTGCAGGGCGGACACCAAGGTGCGCCGTAATCGAGAAGCACCATGCTTCCCGATTGAATAGCTTGTTCCAGGGTACGTTCGTCATGCGCTTCAATCATTGTCATCTTCATTACCTCCTAAGGCGCCTGCTAGGCGCCTTTCTTCTTGAATGGCTTGCATGCGGTCGACCAGATTCGCGCGAAGCTGCGTCAACTGCGTGATCTGCCGATCGATTTCCGCAAGCTTGCTTGCGTAGAGCGGCATAACCTCGGCGCAGAACGCTTCCTTATTGACCATGACGCATTGCAGGATGCCGGCGATCTGTTCCGTCGTCAACCCGAGATGCAGGTATAGCTTCACGGTCTCGACTTGTTCGATCGCAAGCGGGCTGTAATCGCGGTAGCCGTTGGCCTGGCGGCTAGGCGCGATTAATCCTTGTGCCTCGTAGTAGCGCAACGACCGGATACTGACGCCGGTACGTGCGGATAGTTCACCGATTCTCATGGCATTTCCCCCGGGTTCATGCTGGATATGCGGTACTTCCCTATACTAAACCCTGACATCAATGGCAGAGTCAATCGTTATTTTTAGGAGCGCTCGTGCTTTGACAACTAAGCGTTCATCCTGAATAATGGACAGCATACTGGCTGTAAAGGATGTGTGGCATGAAATCTCTCGTTCTAGCAGAAAAACCGAGCGTCGCCAAGGAGCTTGCGCGCGTGCTCGGCTGTTCGGCGAAGCATAAATCGCATTATGAAGGGCCTCGCTATGTGGTGACATGGGCACTCGGTCATCTAGCCGCGCTCGCCGAACCGGAGGATTACGATCCCCGTCATAAACAATGGGAATTGGAGGCGCTGCCTCTGATGCCTGAACCGATGCGGATTAAGCCGCTCAAGGAGACGTCGCATCAATTCCGCGCGGTCGCGGAGTTGGCGCGGCGCAGCGACCTGGAAGAGCTGATCGTGGCAACGGACGCAGGGCGCGAGGGCGAGCTTGTCGCGCGCTGGATCATGGAATTGGTGAAGTGGAAGAAGTCGTTCAAGCGGCTATGGATTTCGTCTCAGACCGATCAAGCGATTAAGGAAGGCTTCGCGAAGCTGAAGCCCGGCAAAGACTATGACCGGCTGTTCGCGTCTGCGTTGTGCAGAGCGGAGGCGGATTGGCTGATCGGCTTGAATCTGACCAGGGCATTAACGTGCAAGTACAATGCGCAGCTATCGGCGGGCCGTGTACAGACGCCGACATTAGCCATCTTGATGAAGCGGGAAGATGAGATTCGCAGCTTCCGTCCTGAGCCATACTGGACGATCGAAGCGGATCTTGGGGGCTATCGCGCGATCTGGCGGGAGAAGGATGGGCAAGACGGCCGCGTATGGGCGCGCGAACAGGCCGACAAGGCCGTTCAACGCATGACGGGGGCAGGCTCGGAGCTGCTCGTGGAGCGGCTGCGGACAACCGAGAAGCAGGAACCGCATCCGCTGGCCTATGACTTGACTGAACTGCAGCGCGATGCGAATAAGCGGCTCGGCTTCTCGGCGAAGCAGACTTCAAGCGTGCTGCAACGGTTGTACGAACAGCATAAGCTTGTCACGTATCCGCGGACGGATTCGCGTTATCTGAGCAGCGATATCGTGCCTTCGCTGAAGGCCAGGCTGGAGAGCGTCGCGGTCGGGCCATATGCTCCATTGGCAAGAAAGTTAACGCGCGGGACGCTTGCCGTATCGAAGCGTTTCGTGGATGATGCGAAGGTAACCGACCACCATGCCATCATTCCGACGGAGCAATACGTGCAGCTCGGCTCGCTGACAGCAGAGGAGCGGAAGCTATACGACCTCATTGTGCGGCGCTTCCTGGCCTTGTTCTGTCCGCCTTATCGCTATGAGGAGACGAGCGTGACCTTGAAGTTGGGAAACGATCGATTCTACGCGAAGGGGCGGGTACCGAAGCAGGAAGGGTGGCGCGAAGCGTACGGAGACAGCGGGTCAGCAGCGGCAGGCGGTCTTGACGAGGCGGATGACGACGATAGCGAGAATAGCGGCGGCCGTGCCGGTTCCGCCCCGGCAGAGAAGATGCAGCTATTGCCTGCGATGCAAGAGGGGCAGCGAATGCCGCATCGAGGCATTAAGCTGAAGGAAGGCCAGACGCAGCCGCCGGGACGTTACACGGAAGCATCGCTTCTGACGATCATGGAGAAGCATATGCTGGGCACGCCTGCGACGCGAGCGGATATCATCGAGAAGCTGCTGCAGTCGGACACGATCGAGCGAATGAATGGCGGCCGCTTGCAGCCGACGGGCAAGGGCAAGCAACTGATCGAGCTGGTCGTGGAAGAGCTGCGCCAGCCGGAGCTGACCGCGCGGTGGGAAGCGGAGCTGGAGCGAATCGCGAAGGGACAGGGCGACCCGAAGGCATTCCTAGCGGGCATTCGCAACCAGACTGCCAAGTGGGTCGAAGAGGTGAAGCGGGAGACGAAGGATTACAAGCCGCATAACCTCTCGCATGCTCGCTGTCCGGAATGCAGCAAGGCGATGATGGAAGTGAACAGTAAGCGAGGCAAGACACTGGTCTGCACGGACCGGGAGTGCGGTTATCGCAGGGCGGCGGAGCCATCGCTTTCGAATAAGCGCTGTCCGCAGTGCCGGAAGCGGATGGAGATTCACGACGGCAAAGCTGGCAAATATGCGCAATGTCGGCCTTGCAATGTCATCGAGAAGCTGGACGGCGAGCGAGGCGGACCCGGCGGCAAGGGGCGCGCAGGCCGCCATCAGCAGCAGAAGCTGATCGAGAAATTCAGCGATAACGTCACGTTAGGCAACAGCCTGGCCGATAAGCTCAAGGCGGCTTTGGAAGGCAAGGACGAGGACTGATGCATATGAAAAGCGGTTGTTCGGGCATCTGTCCCTGAACAACCGCTTTTTTAGCGCCGCAAAGTGTGTGTGTCTTCCAGCTCTTCTGCCCACTATCCCGTTGAGTCAGGAGTAGTGGTGCGTCTTGCCGCTCTTCCGCCCACTATCCCGTTGAATCAGGAGTTGGCGCGTCTTGCCGCTCTTCCGCCCACTATCCCGTTCAGTCAGGAGTTGGTGC
>JAEWJS010000053.1 GCA_023386495.1 Bacillota bacterium
CCCCCCCCCCCCCCCCCCCCCCCGCCACTACTGCAGCCGTCAGGGTGGGGAGCGGAACTGTTGAGGCCAATTGATGCTTTTCGGGCAACTAAATGGTTCGTCTAATGAAAAAATCTTCGAATAAGTGCTTTTCAAGCAACTACAGTAACGTAGATGATGCAGATCTAAGCGTTAAGGACGATTTAAGTGCCCGAAATACAACTATTGGCACCGAAACTGATACCTGCACCTCGAATAGTTGCCTCAAAAGCACTAAATGACAGACACAACTTACAAATCCCACTAATCCGAAAATCGCGTAGTCTGATCAAGCTTGGAATGGGAGTGTTACAGAGGTTGGTATCGTGCAGCTATTAGCTCGACCGAGAGCAGGAGTGACTCCATGTCCATATGCGAGTTGCGATGTGAGGCCTCAGCAGGCGTCTGTGGAGCCATATGGGCGCATACACATGTGTGGAAGACCAAGGATTCCGCCGCATGGCGTTGAGCCGCTCTCCGCGCTGTAGGGCGTCCTAGAAGCCGCTTCATAACCTGGCTTGACTGGTCAGACTGCATCAAAAACACACGCCAATAACTTTTTCGAAAAAACATTTGCATTTTGTTCGAGAACCTGTTATATTATTTCTTGTCGCCGCAAACGACAGCGACACAGAAACACAGTATGCGGAAGTGGCTCAGCGGTAGAGCATCGCCTTGCCAAGGCGAGGGTCGCGGGTTCGATTCCCGTCTTCCGCTCCATAATATGCGCCCTTAGCTCAGCTGGATAGAGCGTTTGACTACGAATCAAAAGGTCGGGAGTTCGAATCTCTCAGGGCGCGCCATTTTTACAACAGCATCATACAATGTCGGGACGTAGCTCAGCTTGGTAGAGCACCTGGTTTGGGACCAGGGGGTCGCATGTTCAAATCGTGTCGTCCCGACCATCCACACCTTCATTGCGGGTGTAGTTCAATGGTAGAACTCCAGCCTTCCAAGCTGGTAGCGTGGGTTCGATTCCCATCACCCGCTCCATTTACAGACCGAAAGCCTTGATAATCAAGGCTTTTTTGATTTATTTAATGAGTTTATGGTTTCATTACATTCATGATTTGTAGTATGATTATAAAGTGAATTTTTGCTGCATGCATTCGTCAGGAGGAAGCGTATGTCTGATCAAGTAGCGTCCCCAACATCGCAAGGCCGTTCGCAGACGAATAACTTGCTGCGCCGCGATGTTCGTTTTTTGGGCAATATATTAGGTGAAGTGTTGGTCCATCAGGGCGGACAAGAATTGCTCGAGGTCGTGGAGAACATTCGGGAGATGAGCAAGGCACTGCGTGCGGAGTTCGTCCCGGAACTGAATGAAGAATTCAAGAAGGTCATTGCGTCCCTGAACCCGGATATCCGCCATCAGGTTATTCGAGCGTTCGCGATCTATTTCCAACTCGTTAACATTGCCGAACAGAACCACCGCATTCGCCGGAAGCGCGATTACGAGCGCTCCGCAGGCGAGAGCGTGCAACCGGGCTCGATCGAGAGCGCGGTACAAGATTTGAAGGATCGTGCGATTCCCGTCGAAGACGTGAAGGACATGCTGGCTAGCATCTCCCTGGAGCTCGTTATGACGGCTCACCCGACGGAGGCTACGCGCCGTGCGGTACTGGACATCCAGAAGCGGATGGCGGGCGATGTCATGGAGCTCGACAATCCGACGCTCACGCACCGTGAACGAGAGAAGCTTCGCGAGAAGCTGCTGAACGATGTGCTTACGCTATGGCAGACGGACGAACTGCGCGATCGCAAGCCTACGGTAATCGATGAAGTGCGCAACGGGCTGTTCTATTTTGACGAGACGCTGTTCGATGTGCTGCCTGAGGTCTACGAGGAGCTGGAGCGCTGCCTTGAGAAGTACTACCCAGGCGAGCATTGGCATGTGCCGGCTTATCTGCGATTCGGTTCGTGGATCGGCGGCGACCGCGACGGCAATCCATCCGTCACTGCAGATGTGACATGGGAGACGCTGACGCTGCATCGACAGCTGGCAGTTATGAAGTACAAGGAAGAACTGCAGAAGCTGATTGATCGGCTGAGCTTCAGCACGAACATCGTGAAGGTGTCGGAAGAGCTGGCCGCTTCGATTCAGTACGATAAGGAGCATGTCGAAGAGGTGCGCTGCCTCGAGCTCTGGCGCAACGACAAGGAGCCGTATCGCGTGAAGATCGGCTACATGCTGGAGAAGCTCGCGAACACGAAGCGCGACGACCTGAAGGGGACGCCGAAGCGTTATAACAGCCCGGACGAACTGAAGGCCGACCTGCTCATAATCGACCGCAGCCTTCGTCACCATTACGCGGACTACGTAGCGGATACGGCGATTCGCAAGCTGATCCGTCAAGTGGAACTGTTCGGATTCCACACGTCGGCACTCGATATTCGTCAGCACAGCCAAGAACACGAGAATGCGATGACCGAGATTCTCGCGAAGATGCATATCGTGGAGAATTACGCCGCGCTGTCGGAGGACGAGAAGATCGACCTGCTGCATAAGCTGCTTAACGATCCGCGCCCGTTGACGTCAAGCCATCTGGACTACTCGGATTCGACGCGGGAATGCCTGAACGTCTACCATACGGTATACAGGGCGCAGAAGGAATTCGGCCCGAACTGCATCTCGAGCTACCTGATCAGCATGACAGAGGCAGCGAGCGATATGCTGGAGGTTATGGTGTTCGCTAAGGAAGTCGGACTGTTCCGTAAGGACCAGGACGGTACGGTACACTGCACGCTGCAATCGGTTCCGCTGTTTGAGACGATCGACGACCTGCACGCTGCGCCGGACATCATGCGTACGCTGTTCGCGCTTCCGATCTACCGGGAAGGCGTCGGCGCGATGAATGACTTGCAGGAGATCATGCTCGGCTACTCGGACAGCAACAAGGACGGCGGCGTCGTCTCGGCCAACTGGGAGCTGCGCGTCGCGCTGAAAGAAATCACCAAGGCTGCGAAGGAATTCGGCGTGAAGCTGAAGTTCTTCCACGGACGCGGCGGTGCGCTCGGACGCGGCGGCATGCCGCTGAACCGCAGCATTCTCGCCCAGCCTCCTCATACGGTCGGCGGCGGCATCAAGATCACGGAGCAGGGCGAGGTATTGTCCTCCCGTTACTCGATGCAAGGGATCGCTTACCGGAGCCTGGAGCAAGCGACTTGGGCGCTGATTACGTCGGCCCGCTTGGCGAAGTTCCCGCAGCAGGATCCGGCTTCCGTGGCGGAGTACGATGCCATCGCGAAGCAGCTGTCCGAGACTTCGCTGAAGAAGTATCAGGACCTGATCTTCCGCGATCCGGACTTCCTCACCTTCTTCAAGGAGTCGACGCCGCTTAACGAGATCGGCGAGCTGAACATCGGCTCACGGCCGTCCAAGCGCAAGAACAGCGACCGCTTCGAAGACCTGCGTGCGATTCCTTGGGTATTCGCTTGGACGCAGAGCCGCTATCTGCTGCCTGCGTGGTATGCAGCCGGCACAGCGCTTCATGAGTACGTGGGCGACAGCGGAGAGCGTCTGGAGACGCTTAAGCGCGCCTACAACGAGTTCCCGTTCTTCCGTACCCTGATCGATAATCTGCAGATGGCGTTGGCCAAAGCAGATCTTCATATTGCCAAGGAATACGCAGGCATGATTCAGGACGCGAAGGTGCGCGATCGGATCTTCGGGCTGATCGAGCAGGAATGCGAACTGACGACGGCCATGATCCTGCGGATCTCCGGACAGGATGAGATTCTCGACAATGTACCGGTCATCCAGGAATCGATTCGTCTTCGCAACCCGTACGTGGATCCGCTCAGCTACTTGCAGGTACAGCTCTTGTCCGAGCTGCGCGCGCTTCGCGCTAACGACGAGGACGACAGCGAGCTCCTGCGGGAAGTGCTGCTTACCATCAACGGCATAGCAGCCGGCCTGAGGAACACAGGCTAGGGGTCCGCTTGTGATCACGATACATCTGGTTAGAAGATAACGCACTCTAATAGGATTGCGGTCGCACAGATTAGGAGCCGGGTCGAAGCGTGAGCTTCTTGAGCCCGGCTCTTTGTTGAAGCGAGCCCATACAGTATGGCCGAGCGGTTGGCCGGAAGATGAAGCCGGCCGCATCGCCCATGTGGAGGTTCGATGAGTTGATATCCATAGAAGCGCAATTGGCACGATTGGCCCTGAAGGGCGATCAGCAGGCATTCGCCGAGATCGTCGGGCTGTACCAAGATAAGCTCTACCATATGGCGTACCGGATGCTCAGCAGCCGCCAAGAGGCGGAGGACGTCGTGCAGGATACGTTCCTGCGCGTCTATAAGAATCTGGATCGCTACGACGACACGATGAAGTTCTCGACCTGGATCTATCGGATCGCCACGAATCTGTGCATAGACCGTCTGCGCAAGCGCAAGCCCAGCTACTCGCTGGATGCCGAGACGACCGAGCACGAGGGGCTGGACGGCTATTCGATGATTCCGAGCGACAATCGGACGCCGGAGAGCGAGACGCTCCTGTCCGAGATGCAAGCTACCGTACATAAGGCGATCGATAATTTGCCTGCGAAATACAAGTCTGTCATGGTACTGCGGTATCTGCAGGATCTCTCGCTGCAGGAGATCGGGGACGTGCTCGACATGCCGGTCACGACCGTGAAGACGCGCGTACATCGGGGCAGGGAGTTCCTGCGTAAACGCCTGGAGAGACATATCTAGAAAAAAGTGAAACATCTTCGATGGCACAACGTATCGTAATCGTAGAACATGATTAAGCTTAGTGAAAGGACTGGCTGCCATGAATTGTTCGATTGCCACAAGCCGAATGCACGATTATCTAGATGGCGACTTGGCCAAGGGCGAAGCAATCCAGTTGAAGGCTCACTTGCTCGCATGCCCGGATTGTCGAACGAAATACGAGAAGCTTGAGCGCACGGATGCATTCGTTCTTGCGGCACTGTCCTCCGATATACGAACGACAACCGGAGGAGATGACGCTTACGCATCTGCTCGACTCACGGATCGGATTATGTCCGCTGTCCCCAAGAGGCCCTCGCAGAGCGCCTGGACCCGCTGGGTGCGCAACCATCCCGCGATCTCGGTAGCGGCGGTATTCGCGTTAGTCATGCTGTCCAGCTTCATCACGATGTGGGAGCAGGATAACGAATTGGTCGTCCGCGGCAACGATCTGGCAGAAGTGATCATTGATGGCGATACCGTTACGATCCCCGAAGGTGCGCACGTGAAAGGCGACTTAACCGTCGAGAACGGCAAGACCGAAGTGTACGGAGAGATCGCAGGGAACCTGACCGTCATCGACGGCACGCTGAACATGGCTTCGACGGCTAACATTCTCGGCGAAGAACGTACCATCAATCAAGCGCTGGATTGGGTCTGGTACAAGCTAACGCAGACCGTAAGCGGACTGGCGTCCTAGTTCACAAGTCCCCCTCCCGGTTCGGGAGGGTATTTTTTTGACGA
Organism: Bacillota bacterium; assembly: GCA_023386495.1. Lineage (GTDB taxonomy): Bacteria > Bacillota > Bacilli > Paenibacillales > Paenibacillaceae > Paenibacillus_I. Next base: position 5,479 of record JAEWJS010000053.1, read on the forward strand.
TAATGGAGGATTTAACAAGGGTTTTCTAGAAAAGAATACACTTAATGTGTAAAGTATAGGTTGAGGCTGTAAAGGAGTAGAGATAGAGTACCTGGGGAGCCCGATCGCGCAGGAAGCTGTGCGGGGCATAGGGGGCGTAATCGTTGAATTATTTTGCCGACATGACGTGGAATGAATGGATCAAAGATATCATCGATGTCGCAATCGTCAGCTGGATTATCTACAAGCTCATCCTGCTTGTTCGCGGCACGCGGGCCGTCCAACTGCTGAAGGGCATCTTCGTCCTTGTAGCGACTTGGGCGATCAGCACGTGGCTCAACTTGTACACCTTGAAGTGGCTGATGAACCAGATGTTCACGTTCGGGGTCGTATCGGTGCTGATTATTTTTCAGCCGGAGCTTCGGCGCGCGCTCGAGCAACTGGGACGCGGTAAGCTGTTCGGCCGCTCGACGGTCGTCGATCGGGATATTTCGGAACGCATTAACGATATTCTGAAGACAGTCAACTATTTAAGCCGTAGAAAAATAGGCGCATTAATCGTCTTCGAGCGGGATACGGGGCTGAACGAGTACATCGAGTCTGGCATTCGCATGGAATCGAACTTGAGCTCGGAGCTGCTCATTAATCTGTTCATTCCGAACACGCCGCTGCATGACGGAGCCGTCGTGCTGCGCGGGGGACAGATCATGGCGGCGGGCTGCTATCTGCCGCTGTCCGAGAATCCGTTCATCAGCAAGGAGCTGGGCACGCGCCACCGCGCGGCAATCGGCGTAAGCGAAGTGACGGACGCCGTCTCCGTTGTCGTCTCGGAGGAGACGGGACAAGTATCGCTTGCCGTCAGCGGGCAGATCGTTCGCGACATTAAGGATGAATCGTTAATTTCCAAGCTGTATGAGGAACTCAATCCGCGCAAGACGGCCGAGGCTGAATCATCGAAGAAGCCTTTCTGGAAGCGGAAGGAGGACACCAATGGATAAGTGGATCAATCACCCGACTTCACTGAAGATCATCGCCCTTGCCATCGGGCTGCTGCTGTGGGCGGTCGTCCACTTCGATCCGGAGGCGCCGCCGAATCAGGTGGCCTCGACGATCGATACGCGCGTCTTCGAAGCCGTCAAGATCGGAACTGCGGGACTGAACCCCGAGATGCAGCATCTGCAGGTCATCGAACCGAGCGTGGTGCGGCTGCTCGTGGAAGGCAATCTCGTCGATCTGCAGTCCGCGGCGCCGGAGGATTATAAAGTATGGGTCGACCTTAGCGACCTTGGCGAAGGGGAGCATGATCTGGTCGTCCGTTACGACATGCCGCCTCGCGTAAGATTGCGCGAGCTGTCACCGGTCCGGGTGAAGGTCAATATCATAGCGGTACAGACCAAGGAATTCGAGGTTAACGTCAAGACGACGGGGATTCCTGCGGATGGCTACAAGATCGGTACGCCGATCGTGAAGCCGAACAATCGGGTGTTCATCCGGCTGCCGAAGGACCGCATGGACCGCGTGTCGCAAGTCAGCGCGATGGTGGACGTGAACGAGGTAGCCGAGAACGTCGTGGAGAAGAAGGTACGGATTATCGCCTATGACAGCACCGGCACCGAAATGAAGGATGCGGTGCTCAATCCGAGCGTCATCGAGGTCGAGGTGCCGATTACGAAGCCGTTCAAGAAGCTGCCGCTGCAGGTCGGATTCACGGGCAGGCTGCAGGAGGGGCTGAGCATCGCCTCATTCAAGCCTGCCGTGGATAGCGTGACGGTCTATGGCCCGCAAGCGGCGCTCGACAAGCTGGAGTTCTACGAGGGCACGATCGTGAACCTGGCAGCGATCACGAAGAGCGGGACCGTCTCGCTCGATCTGAAGACGCCGAACGGGCTGGCCTCCGTCGATCCGAAGAAGCTGGAGGTCGCCGTCGAGGTAGAGCCGTCGGAGACGATCACGCTTCCGCAGATTCCTGTGACTGTGACAGGGCTGCCGGAGGGCTTGAATGCGACGTTCGTCACGATGGAGGGAGGCGCGGTCGATCTGAACGTGCTTGGCGCGCCGAGCGTCTTGTCGGAGCTCACGGCCAAGGACGTGCAGGCGATCGCGAACTTGAACGGGCTGCCGACCGGGCGCCATCTCGTGCCGCTGGACGTGCATCTGCCGCAATTCGTCTCATCGGCGACCATGGCGCCTCCGACCGTGCTGATCGACATCACGGACGGCACCGAGACGACAGCAACGACTGAGGGAGAAGCAGAGGCTGGGGAATAAACAGCGAGAGAATGCTAACCATTATCATACCGGTAGCGGTACTTAAGGAGAATGACAGGAGATATGGGGAAATATTTTGGAACGGACGGCGTACGGGGAGTCGCGAATCGCGAGCTGACGCCTGAGTTGGCATACAAGATCGGCCGCTGCGGCGGTTATGTGCTCGCCGGCAAGGCGGATAAGCCCAAGGTTGTCATCGGGCTGGATACGCGAATCTCGGGACCGATGCTGGAGGCAGCCTTAACGGCCGGCCTGCTGTCGATCGGCGCCAGCGTCATTCGCATCGGCGTCGTATCGACGCCGGCGGTTGCTTACCTGACCAGATTACTCGGAGCCGATGCCGGCGTCATGATCTCGGCATCGCATAATCCGGTCGCGGACAACGGCATTAAGTTCTTCGGGGCGGACGGGTTCAAGCTGACCGACGAGACCGAGCTCGAGATCGAGCGCCTGATGGACGCGGCAGCAGACGATCTGCCTCGGCCTGAAGGCGGCGGCATCGGCAGCGTCACGGTAGACGATGAGGCGAAGTTCCGCTATCTCGACTACCTGAAGACGACGGTGAGCCAATCGTTCAAGGGCTTGAAGGTCGTGCTCGACTGCGCGCATGGCGCTGCGTATGAGCTGGCACCGCGGATCTTCCGCGAGCTGGGTGCCGATGTGGTGACGGTCGGCGCGGAGCCGAACGGTCTGAACATCAACGACGGCGTCGGATCGACGCATCCGGAGAACCTGCGGGAGCAAGTGCTGGCGCATGGCGCGCAGCTCGGGCTGTCCTATGACGGCGACGCCGATCGGCTGATCGCGATCGACGAGACCGGCGAAGAGGTCGACGGCGATTACATTCTCTGCATCTGCGGCGACGCGATGAAGCGGGCGGGCAAGCTGAGCCGCGATACCGTCGTAACGACGGTTATGGCGAATATCGGCTTCTTCAAGGC
>JAEWJS010000155.1 GCA_023386495.1 Bacillota bacterium
GGATAATGGTCAGAAGGTGCGGGTGCACGAATATTCCTGATGGAACGGGATAGTGGTCAGAAGATGACAGGTGCACGACTATTCCTGATGGAACGGGATAGTGGTCAGAAGGTGCTGACGGCCGGCAAATCGAGCTGCTGTGAGAATTAAATCGGTTTCGTCCGAAAAAAATACAATAAAATAGAAAAATAATGGAAGGAATTTTAAAAAAAGAATCGAAAATGTTAGAGAAGCAACTTATATCACATCTACTGGAGGGATGATTGACGTGGCAGTGGCCATTATGCCGTTGGAAGAATTCATGAAGCTCGATGCAGACGGACAGGTCGAGCGGCTGAAGCATTACAAAATCGAGTACACGCTCAAAGACATTCGCGAGGCGTGGGGCTTTAAGCATTCCGCGCAGTACTACATGCTGCTGAAGAGGCTTAGAATCTACGAGCGGGTCGTCAATAAATCGGACAAGTTCTACCCGGACCAGATGCTCGGCGACCGACAAGGGGACGCGCGGGCGTACTATCAGCTCTCCGCGGGCAGACAGAACGGCGCGCAGCGCGAAGACCATTTTGCTTACCAACTGAACGTTACGCTCGACGGGCCGGAGCTGGCTGACAAGCTGGAGCGGATCGCGCACTTCTTGAAGGGCGAGAACAAGCGGATCAGCGTGAAGCTGCTGCTCGAGGCAGAGGATGGCGAGGAAGCAGCCTCAGCAGAGGAAGCCTAACTCGAATCGAATCGCACCTATTGAAAGATAAGGGATGCACCAGTCCGGCTAGGCCGGCGGGGCATCCCTTATGTCGTAACGGGCTATGCTTTGCGCATCTGGCCGAGCTCGGATACGAGCGCCTCGACCTCGCTGATGCTGAAGTTCTGCTTGCTGCTGACGATCTCGTATAATTCCTTGATGTCTTCATAACGCTCGATGCTGAAGTGCGAGGCTTGCATGGCTGCTCCCGTTGCCATTCGCAGCTTCAACTTGATCGCTTCGATCATATACTCCACGTTAGCCTGTGTCGGCTCTCTCAGATCCGCCATCTTCATCTTCCTTCCTTCATCGGCTTCGAGCTGCAGGGCTGGCAATCGTCCGGCCGCAATTCGCCGCTCGCAATTCGCCGCCCGCAATTCATCCGCAATCTGCCCGCAATCGGGCCGTATTCCCGTATTGTACCATGAACGAAGCCCGCCCCGCCAACATTGCGGCGGTCCGACGATATCCGATACAATAAGAGGCAGGACGCGGTATATCGGAGTGGGGACAGGGGATCGTGGCTCGAAGGCTGGCGAAAAAAGCGTTCGGCGAAGGCCGGATGGTCGTGGATGCGAGCGGTCTCGGCAGCTTCTTCGGCAAGTTAGCGGCAGCGTACCCGGGAAGAGAAACGCTGGCGATGCTCTGCATCGGCACGGATCGTTCGACCGGCGATGCATATGGCCCGCTGCTCGGCACGGCGCTGGCTGATCAAGGCTGGCCGCTCGTCATCGGGACGATGGAAGCCCCATGCGATGCCAACCGTTTGCAGGCGGCGATCGCCGCTATTCCCGCGGATGCCGTTGTGATCGCGTTCGATGCCTGTCTTGGCAAGGAAGACGATATCGGACAGTTCTCTATTGCAGAAGGGCCGCTTACGCCGGCAGCCGCAACAGGGGGGCTGCACGGACCGGTCGGGCATTATAGTATCGCGGCAGTTGTCGGACGAAGATCCATCAAACCGCTCTGGGAGCTGCAGAGCGCTTCGCTGCGCCAAGTGATGGCGATGGCGGGCGCGACTGCGCAGGCGATTCAAGAAGCGTGGGTAATGAAACGATAGGAAGGTAAGGTGAAGGGAATGACATCCAATACGATCGCGAATCATCAGGCACGTCTGCAGAACGGAGAGACGATCGCATATAACCGGCAAGGGGAGAAAAAAGCGCCCGGCGACCCTGTCATCGTGCTGCTGCACGGCTACTGCGGGAGCTCATCCTATTGGGAGAAGGTGCTGCCGTATATGAAGGAGATTGGCATGGTAATTGTGCCGGACCTCCGCGGGCACGGCTCATCGTCGGCGCCGAAGGCCGGCGTCTACGAGATGGCGGATATGGCTGACGACTTGGCCATGCTGCTGGAGGCGATCGGCGAGGAGCAAGCGGTAGTCGTAGGCCACTCGTTGGGCGGCTACGTTACGCTGGCATTCGCGGAGAAATATGCGAGCAAGCTGCGGGCATTCGGCCTCGTCCATTCGACGGCGCTGCCTGATGCGGAGGCGGCTAAGGCCAACCGCGATCGAGCGGCAGAGACGATCAGGACGGAAGGCATCAGCGCATTCGTCGAAGGACTGGTGCCGAAGCTTTTCGCGCCAGCGCATGTAGAGACGATGGAAACGATAGTCGAAGAGGCGAAGGCGATCGGCCGCGGCACGTCGCCGGAGGCGGCAATCGCTGTTGCTATGGGGATGAAACAGCGGCCGGATCGCAGCGCCGTGCTCCGGCATGCAGTTGTTCCGGTGCTGCTCGTGGCAGGCAAAGAGGATGGCGTCGTGCCGCCGGAACGTACCTTGGTGGAGCAGGCCGGACCTGCCGCGCGCAGGACGCTGCTAGACAACTGCGGACACATGTCCATGTACGAACAGCCGGAACGGCTCGCGGCCGAGCTGTCGGCCTGGGTCGCGTCGATCTAACGGTCGGCGGGACGAAGGGAGAGGGGAAGTTGTTCCAACGCGATTACATGATGCGCATGATTCAGCAGATGACCGAGGCGATCGCGGCGGTCATCGGGCTGCGCCAGCGCAAGGAACATCAAGAGGCGCTGGAGGCGATCGATGAGCTGCTGGACCGCAAGCTTCGGCTGAAGGCAAGCCTCGTCCACGCGCTGTCTGAAGAAGATCTGATCGCGATGCTGACGACGAGCGGCGTGCCCGATACGGTCTCGCTCGAGGCGATCGCGCGCCTATTAAGGGAAGCGGGCGATATCCACGACGAGAGAGGGGAAGAGTCGGCGGCACTGGCACGCTGGATCAAGGCGCTTGGCCTGAACCTGCGTCTCTCCTCAATCGGCGCGGATCCGGTTATCGCCGATCCGGATGAGGAGGCCGCCCTATTGCTCGACAAGCTGGCAGCCTACGAGCTGCCGGGCCGCATGAAGCGTCTGCTCGTGTCCTGGCATGAGCGGAACGGAAGATTCGACCAAGCGGAGAATTGGCTGCATGAGCTGCTGGAGGATGGGGAAGCAGAACATGACGAAGCCGCTGCCTTCTACAATCGGCTGCTGCTGGCATCCGATGACGAGCTGGCAGCAGGGGGCCTGCCCCGCCAAGAGGTCGAAAGCGGTCTTGCCGATTTATTGCGATAAATTTCAATAAGCCCATAAGGGAGTGCGTGACAGCAATGGTAACGGAGAAGGACTGGCAGCAGGCCGTGGAGCAATGGATCAGGGGCCGCGAGCTCTTGCAGGCGACGCTCAGCCAGCCTAGAAGCAAGAATAACGAAGGACCGGTGCGTACCGTCGTGCGGCCCGTACAGCTGAAGGCGGGTCTGCACTACCAATTGGAGCACCATCGCAACAATCAGGCTTCCCACGAGAATCTTGCGCCTGAAGAGGCGGCCGGCCGCATCGTTGAGCTGCTTGCCTCGCAATATCGCCAAGCCTTGATCAAGACGGAGCAGGCCGACATTCAACTGCTCTTCAATAAGAAAGGCAGTGCGGCCATGCTGCGCAAGCCACCATCGTCTCCTAAGAAGGCGGAGACGCTTGGCCATAATCGGGTGAAGCAGCGGATCGTAGGGGAAGGCGAGCCTGTCCCGTTCTTGGTCGAGCTAGGGATCATGACCCCGGACGGCAAGGTGCATGCGCAGAAACAGGACAAGTATCGGCAGATCAACCGCTTCCTCGAGATGGTGTCGGATGTGCTGCCCGCCCTTCCGAAGGACAGGCAGCTTCGGATCGTGGATTTTGGCTGCGGCAAATCGTATCTCACCTTCGCGCTCTACCATCTGCTCGTCATCAGGCATGGGCTGGATGTGTCGATCACCGGATTGGATCTGAAGTCCGATGTGATCGCCTTCTGCACCGGGCTTGCCGAGCGTCTGGGTTATGACCGCTTGACGTTCATGCACGGCGATATTGCCGAATACGAAGGAGCCGACCAAGTCGATATGGTCGTCACGCTGCATGCGTGCGATACGGCTACGGACGCAGCGATTGCCAAGTCCGTGCGTTGGGGGGCGTCCGTCATTCTGTCGGTGCCGTGCTGCCAGCACGAACTGTTCGGTCAAGTCGCGAATGATGCGCTTGCTCCCTTGCTCGACCACGGCATTCTGAAGGAACGATTCGCTTCGCTCGCAACGGATGCCGTGCGCGCCCAATTGCTGCAAGCGATCGGCTATAAAGTGCAGTTGCTGGAATTCATCGATATGGAACATACGCCGAAGAACATCCTGATCCGTGCGGTGAAGCCGAGCAGCCTTGCATGGAATCCGCGTAAATGGGAAGAATATGCCGTTTTTCGGGACTCGCTAGGCTTGAATCCCTATCTGGAGCGGGAATTGGCAGGATTATTTCCTGAAGGGCGTCGAAATATCTAGGACGTTACTAATGGAAATGGCGGGAAATGTCGATATATTTTGCATAATTGATTGTCTGTCAAAACTTGTCTATGTTAAGATAAGTCTGATGTACGAGATTCGAAATTAGAAAGTAATAGGGTGACCTCATTGGAACACGTGTTGTGGTTAGACTTTGGCCTGTTTACGGTCATGCTGTTGCTTCTTGTCTACGTTTTCATGAACAATACGGTCACTATATTACATAAGGTTTATTTGATCTTCCATGCATGCTTGATGCTGTGGCCATTATGTCAATTCGCGATCTCGACGACCCAGGAACCGAATTATCAGCTCTTCTACTTGAAGCTGGCCTACGTGGGATTGGCGATCCTCGGTTTCGGGTGGACCGTATTCTCCGTCTTCCTGACGGGGCAATCCTATTACCTGAATAGGAGATCGCTTACGCTGCTAGCCATCCCGACGCTTCTGGTCGTGATAGCCATTCTAGTAAATCCGGGTCAATCATTCGTAAGTCCTGTAGAAGGTCAATACACGGATCGCGAGTATGGCATCTTATATTGGGTCATGGTAGCGGTGCTGCTGTGCTACGTCGTATTCTCCCTACAGATCATGATCCGCACGCTGCGCGGCGATGTCGCGCCAAGGCATCGGCGGCAGATACGGATGGCAGTCGCCGGGATGTTCATTCTGACCGGTTTCGCGATCGCGGACCTGACAATCAACGTGTACCTAGCCGAATGGCTGCCGGTCATCCCGGGTCTGACTTCGCTGGGGATCGTCTTATCCACCTATTATTTTGTCGTATCCATCCAGCGTCACCGCGTTTTCGATATCGTGCGAATCGCCCAGGTGAACATCATCGACAGCATGTCCACAGGCATTATCGTACTGGACGAGCATGATGTCGTACTGGAGACGAACAGGGTGCTGCGCGGGCTGCTCGATATTAGAGCCGGTGACCGGTTCGTCATCGAGACGTTCCTCGAAGCGCTCGAATCGGAAGGCAGCCTGCAGGATTTTCTGGATCAATACCGCATGCTTCCGCCGGTGCCTGCTTCGATTGAGGTGCGAATCGTCAAGGACGGCACGCCTCATTATCTCGTCGTGCACGGCGAGCCGATCATTGACAAGCAGCAGCTGATCGGCCGGGTATTGACGTTTCAAGACGTCAGCGAGCTCCGTCTGCTGGTTGACGCCTCGCACCGCCAGAACGATGCGCTGCAAGAGCGCAACCGCGCTCTGATCTCGATGCAGGACGAGTTGTATAAGGTGAACCAGAAGCTGGAGCAGATGGCCGTGACGGACAGCCTTACCGGCTGCTATAACCGGCGGTACCTCATGCAGCAGCTGGAGCACGAGGTCATGACGAACGTTCGCTACAACATTCCGTTCGCCATTTTCTTATTCGATATTGATCTCTTCAAGTCGATTAACGATAATTACGGGCATCTGATCGGAGACGAGGTCATTCGGAGCACGGCAGATGTCGTCAAAAATTCGCTGCGCCGCACGGATATTCTCGCGCGCTACGGCGGCGAGGAATTCACGGTCTATCTGCCGCATACGAACCGCGAGCAGGCAGCCATGCTTGCGCAGCGGGTGAAAGACGTCGTCGAGAACAACCGGATTGCCAGCGATTATGACAACAAGGGCGAGACCGTCAAGGTCACGATCAGCATGGGCGTCTTGACGGTCGAGAGCAATAACGGCTCCCGAATCGACAATCCGAAGACCTATCTTCGAGACCTGTTCGCCAAGGTCGATTCTGCATTGTACGAAGCGAAGCATGGGGGAAGGAACCGAATCGTGATTGCGGATCCCGTTAACGAGTAAGGAGGATTGGTCATGACGTTCAAGGGGCGAATAACGGCATCAGCGCTCGCAGCTGGCAGCGGCCTAGCGATGCTGGGCATCCTGGCAGCGGTGCAAGGCAGCCTGCTTAGCACAAGCACGCTCTTCGTGGCGCTTGGCCTCTACCTGCTTGCCGCCCTGCCTGCAGGATGGTACATGGGATATCACTATGATAGACTGAAAAAAGAATCGGACTTGGACGGATTAACGCGGATCTGCAACCGGCGATTCGTCACGAAGGTGTTCCCGCGGCTCTCCTCGCGCGCATTGAAGGTGAAGAAGCGCATGTCCGTTACGGTTATCGACATTAATGACTTCAAGCTCATTAATGACGACTTCGGGCATCAAGCCGGCGATCAAGTGTTGATCATGATCGCGGACACGCTTCGGGGTTGCGCAGCCAAGGGCGAGATCGTCGCGCGATGGGGAGGGGACGAGTTCGTGCTCCTATGCCCGTATGGTATTAGCCAGAGTAAGGAATCGCTGGCGCTAACCGTGAGGAAGGCACTGGAAAAGCTGTCGCTCAGAATCGGCGTTCGCGTGTCTGCTTCAATCGGCACGGCCGTATTCCCGGAGGACGGTACGAATCTTGTGGAATTGTTACAGACGGCGGATAAGCGGATGTACATGGATAAGGAACAGAACAAGTCGACTACCTACGAGAACCAACACATGCTTCAGGCCTAATCCATCGGGTCAAGCTGTCAAAGGCGGGAATTTCATGAGAAGAGTACATATTAATTCAGTGAAGTCCGGCGACAAGCTCGCGCGGCCGATTCTAAGAGAGAATGGCAACGTGCTGCTCGGAGTCGGAATCGAGCTGAACGATCGTTTCATCGATCGCCTGCGCGGCATGGGAATCGACATCGTATATATAGAAGATGGACAGACGCAGGATATCATGCCGGACGAAGTCGTACGGGACGATACGCGCAAGCAGGCCGTGGACCAGATCTACAAGACGGTCGGCGGGTTAATGGACATGCCTGCCAATAAGGGACGCGCAGTGGCGCCCGAGATGGGGCGTACGTTCCGTTCCGTGTTCGGGTCGATCATTCAAGACTTGGTTAATCGCAAGGATGTCATGTACAGCCTGACGAACATCCATGTCGCGGATGCGTATCTCTTCAACCATTCGGTGAACGTCGCGATTCTCGCAGGCATTATCGGGATCGCGAAGGGCTATAATCGCAACCAAATTGAGGACCTTGGAATCGGGGCGCTGCTCTTCGATATCGGAATGACCAAAGTTCCCAAAGAGCTCTTATCCAAAGCTACACCCCTTACGCCGGAAGAGCGGATCGTCATCGAGCGTCATACGACGGACGGCTTCAATATGTTGAGACAGCAGCACGATATTTCGCTGGTCTCCGCACACTGCGCGCTGCAGCACCATGAACGGTACGACGGCACCGGCTATCCGCGCGGCCTGAAGAAGAGCGAGATCCACGAATACGCGCAAATCGTTGCCATAGCGGATGTATACGACGCCTTAACGTCACCGCGCTCCTATCGGAATCGACATACGCCGACGGAGGCGATCGAGTACCTTTTCGCCGCAGGCAATTCTTACTTCGATATTGAACTCATCCAACTGTTCTGCAAGCATATCTCGATCTACCCGGTCGCGACGACCGTACTGCTGAACACGGGGCAAGTCGGGGTCGTGTCCTCGAACAATCCATTGGCCGTCCATCGGCCTGTAATACGAATACTGCGAGAAGCGGACGGAACGCCGACGGCGTCTCCTTACGAAGTCGATCTGAAGTCGGATTTGAACCTCATGATCGTGAAAGAGTTATAACCAAGGATGACTATAAGAGGCAGGTTGCATCCGCAGCCTGCCTTCACTGTGTCTACTTTCCATAGACCTTCTGCCTTAAGTTGTCGATTAGAGATCTCTACGAAGCGCACGCAGCACGTCGATGCGCGTAGCGCGGGCTGCAGGACGCATGCCGGACAGGATTGCGACGATCAGGCTGATGGAGACGCTGACTACCGTCAATTCTGCCGGAATCGAGGAGAACGTGAATCCGGCCGGCACCTCGGAATCGATCACGCCGGACAGGATCGGCGGGAGCAAGGCATTGACGGCGTAACTCAATGCATACGAGACCGCGCCGCCAAGAATCGCGCCCAAGATGCCGATCCAGGCACTCTCGAGCAGGAAGATCGATCGAATGGTCCGAGGGCTGGCCCCGATCGCCTTCATGATGCCGATATCTTGCGCGCGTTCGGTAACGGCCATCGTCATCGTGTTGAAGATGCCGATCGACGCGATCAACACGGCAATCGTGCCGACGAAGCCCAAGCCGATCTTCATGACCGTGAAGAACAATTCCATCTCTTCGATCTGATCGGAAGGCGAGTAGAGCCGGTAGCCTTCCTCGCGCATCGCCGCGGCAAGCTTCGTCAGGTGGGACACGTCATCTGCATAGACATAGATCGCATGAAGCGGTGCTTCCATGCCTTGCGCCGCATGTTGAGGCATCATGGCGGCATACATGTCGCGGTCCAGCATAATCTCGGTGTCCATCATGTATTCGCGTGCCGGCTTCTTGGCGACGCCGACTACGGTTACGGCGGTCGTCGTCTTGCCCAGGTCATTCACCTTGCCGGTCTCGATGTCCTCTTGCATCTCGTTAATCTCGATCTGCAGTTCCAAACCGAGCAGCTCGCCTTCGTAACGCGTGCCGTCTTCTTGAACAAGCGCTTCGCGATAATGATAGCCGACGATCGCCTCGCCCGGCTGTTCCGGCAATCGGCCTTCGGCTAACGCGAGACCTGCCGTCTCCTCGCGCTGAAAGTCGACGAGCATCACGTTCGTATGCGTCTCATATTCGCCGGTCCGTATAAGCGACGCAGGGACATAGCCGCGCGGCGTGACCGCCCTTGCATGAGGCATGCCTTCGAGTACGGCGAGATCGGAATGATCCGGCTGTACGTATTGGTCGCCGTCCGACTTTTTGTCGTACAGTTCAATGCGCGTTAATGCCTGTCCTTCCGAGATTTCCTTAATCAAGCTGTTCTGCAGGCCGAATGCGACCGAAGCCAGCATGATCAGGAAGGAGCAGCCCATCGCCGCGGCCAGCACGGTCATGAAGATGCGGGATTTGTTCTTGGCCATATTCTGTCTGACGAAGCGCATCCGATCGATCCATTTCATAGCTGCACCTCACCCTTCTCCCCAGCTGGCGAGTCCGATACGATGGTCCCGTCTTCGATGCGCAGGACGCGATCGGCGGACGCAGCGACGTTGTCGTCATGCGTGATGATCAATTGGGTCAATCCGCGTTCGCGATTAAGCTCGCGCAGCAACTGCAGGAACCTTGCTTCGTTCTCGCTGTCGAGACTTCCGGTCGGCTCGTCCATCAGCAGAATCGGCGGATCCAGTGCCAGGGCGCGCGCAATGCCGACGCGTTGTTGCTGGCCCCCGGACAGCTCGCCGGGGTAATGGTCCGCCAGCGTATCGATGTCCAGCCGTTCGAACAGCTTGCGGATGCGCTTCGCGCGGATGGCCGGCTGAAGGCCTTGCAGAACAAGCGGCAGTGAGGCATTGTCCCAAGCCGTCATGCTCGGAATCAGCTGGAAGCTCTGGAAGACGAAGCCGAGGTGCTGCCGCCGGAAGTCCGCCCAGCGGCTCTCGCTGAAGCTCGTCACGTCTTGGCCGCTGATGCGGATCGAACCGCTGGACGGGCGCAAGAAGCCGCTGGCGATATGGAGCAGCGTCGACTTGCCTGAGCCGCTTCGTCCGACGAGCGCGACGATCTCGCCCTTGGCGACCTGCAGGTTGACGCCATGCAGCACCGGAATTTCGCGTTCCTTGCCCCGCTTGCCCAAGCGGAACGCGTGATGGATGCGTTCGATTCGAATCATTGCCGATCCCTCCGATATTGGGTTTCCTATCGTTGCTGACGAGTGGGGAGGCAAAAAAGATTCGGCATACCAGGGGATGCAGGCGGTATAATCTTCATGGACGCGGGTAATGGCTGATAGGACTGCATGGCATCGTGCATGGAAGGAGGGGCTTAGGAGTGAGCGAACGTGCGGATGGCGGTGATCGGCGCATGGGAAGCGGCACACAGGGGCGGCCGTTCGAACGCGGAGCGAGAGCCGAAGAACAGAGCGGGCTTGCACGAATTCGCAATGTCGGCGGATCAGCATTCGCCGCAGCCGCGGCTGCATCGATGCTCATGTACGCTGCCTATCGGTACGGCATGTTCTATGACACCGCTATGTATATGCTGGAGCTCCTCTTGTTCGGCGCATGCGGAAGCATCGGGCTATTGTTGCTGCTAAGACGATTCCGCAACGGCTGGGGGAACGGACGGCATGCGCCATTAAGAGAGACGATCGTCGGCGCACCTTGGTTATGGCTCTTCCTGTTGGCCTTGTTCTATGCGGGTAGACTGCTCGTCGGCCCGCAGCCGGCTACGATGCTGGGGACCGTGAACGAGTCGTTGCGCTATGCGGCCTTCGGCTGCTGGACCTTACTGCTCCAGGCGTGGCAGGCATATGACCCTCGGCGCTTCCGGGAGGGATTGAAGGCCGCCGTGCAGGCCGCGGCTGCCGTGCTCGTGCTCGGCTCGCTAGCGGGTTGGCTCGGCTGGATTCGATTCCCGTTCATCGTGATGGTGAGCACGGATGAGAGGCTCAGCGCGATCGGCGCCAGACTGGCGGGTTTTTTCCAATACGCGAATACGCACGGGGCAGTCATGGCAGCATTGTTGCTGCTGCAACTGCTGCTGATCTCCCGCGCTGCCTCCATGCGGCAAGCCTGGCTGCCGGCGCTGCTAGCCGCACCGACGGGCATTGCGCTGCTGCTGACCGAGTCGCGCGGATCGTGGATCGCGCTGGCAGTCGGCATCGCTGCCGCAGTCATGCTGGCAGGCCGCGATCGGACAGGCTGGCTGCTGCACGCCGCCTGGACGGCCGCCATGTCGACAGCCGGCTACGCGATCGCAGCCAGAGTGGCTGCCGGGGGATGGCTGTCGTCCCGCGAGGGAGTGCCTTCCTTGGCAGCGGATTGGGGTACAGTCAACGCGCTGGCTGCGGTATTGATCGCTGCGGCGATCGGGCATGGCTGGCTCTTGCCAAGAGCCGGCCGCTTGCGAACGGCAGGCATTCGCGCGCGAATGGCGGTGCATGCGCTGGCCGCGGCCGCGTTCGCAGGGAGCCTCGCCATCGTGATGCAACTGGTCGGCGGCAGAGTCGGCGGCCATTACGAGACCGCATCGGCTCGCGGATTGTTCTATGCCGACGGCTGGCTGCTGTTCAAGGAATCGCCCTGGATCGGCCATGGCGGAGGCGCTTGGCGGGCGCTCTTCCAGTTCATTCAGCGCGAGCCGTATGTCGGCGGCGAGGTACACAGCGGGTATCTGGACACGGCGCTCGACATCGGCCTCATCGGGCTCTTGCTTCTGCTGGCGATGGTCGCGGCTGTCTGCTATCGCGTATGGCGGCAGGATCGCTCGGGAATCGCGCCGCTGGCGGTCTTGCTGCTGCATGCGGCCATCGATTTCGATATGTCCTACGCCTTCTAC
>JAEWJS010000164.1 GCA_023386495.1 Bacillota bacterium
CCCGCACGCCCGCTAGTTATCTTGACGGCTCAGTCTCCATCGCAAACCAATCGTCAACACCGCATCATCGCGATGAAATCCTGCGAATGAGTGAGCATTCGTGAGAAAACCTCTTAAATATGAGGGACGGAACACAGCGCCGCTATTCAGCGAACATCGAGCAGTTCTGAATCGTAACGGAACTACGGGACCTTATTGGCATCATTATGGTGCAATTATTGAGATTGGGCCCACATAAGGTCTCTCTGTTCCGTCCGTTCAAATCGATCGAATACGACAAAATAACGTCTCTGTGTTCCGTTTACGATAGCGTTGACCCGACCATTACCAACCTCCGGCTCTTCCATACCCATCCGTCATACCACCATCCTTCAGCCCTCCCATCCCCATCCGATATACCATCACCAGCCTCCAGCCCCAGACGCAACACCACCTCCCACCTCCACAGAACAACAAAAACCGAGCTCGAATCGAGCCCGGTTCCTCTATCCCGTCAATGCGTTGCCTTGCCCTTGTCGGCCTCGGCCGTCAGTTCGTTGCCTTCGCGCGGTCCTTCCCCTTGTCCGCCTCGGCTGCGTTCTTGTTCGCCGCATCGCGGTCCTGCTGCATCTCCTCGACCGACTTCACCTTGAGCCGCGCCGCGCCTTCGTAATCGCGCGTCGGGATCAGCGTGCCTGCGGCGCGTCCGGCCTCGAGCCGTTCCTTCGCCGCTTCGATCGCGCTGCCGTACTGCGGCAGCCACTTCTCGCCGGCCACCAGCATCTCGTCGACCATCTGCCAGATCTCCTTCGGGTTGCAGACGGCGCCGACGAGCGGATCCATCATGAACGCCTGGCGCAGCAGCTTGTCGTCGCCGTGCACGGCCGCTTCGACAGCCAAGCGCTGTACGCTGATGCTGACGTTGCACACCGCGGCTGGGCCTAGCGGCAAATCGCCGACATGCGGCATCGAAATGCCGTTGCCGTCCACATAGCCCGGCGCTTCGATAATCGCGTCGTTCGGCAGATTCGAGATGACGCCATTGTTAACGACGTTAAAGTGTCCTCGGTAGACGCGGCCCGTCTCCAGCCCTTCGATAATGAACGAACCGTGCTCATAGCCGCGGTTGTCCGTCTTATAGTCCAGCGCAGGCTCCTTCATCCAGTTCGGAAAATCGGTCTCGAACCAGTTGCGCCCCTCTGTGCATACCCGCAAGTAACCGCCCGTCTCCCCGTTGATCCAGACGCCGAGGTCGATCCAATCCGTGATCTCCTGCGGGCGCTTGCGGTACCAAGGCACGTATTCGCTCAAGTGCCCGTTCGATTCCGTGCTGTAGTAGCCGAACCGGCGCAGCATGTCGATCCGCACCTTCTCCGTCCGGCTGAAATCCGGATGATTCTCGAATGCCTCGAGCAGTTCGCCCGTCAGATCCTTGCCGTTGTGGCGAATCTGCACGTACCAAGTCTGATGGTTGATGCCCGCGCAGATGATATCGACTTCATGCTTCTTCAGCCCGAACACTTCCGCGATCTGCTGGTGGCCGTGCTGCACGCCGTGGCAGAGGCCGATCGTGTTCACGCCGCCGTACTTGTTGCAAGCCCAAGTGAGCATCGCCATCGGGTTCGCGTAATTAAGCAGCAGCACGTCCTTCGCCGCTACCTCGCGGATGTCCTTGCAGATGTCCAGCATCACCGCGATGCCGCGCTGGCCGTACATAATGCCGCCTGCGCAGAGCGTATCGCCGACGCATTGGTCCACGCCGTAGCGCAGCGGAATGTCGACATCCGTCGCGAATGCCTCCAGGCCGCCCACGCGGATTGTGCACAGCACGTATTTCGCGTCCCGCAGCGCTTCGCGCCGATCCGTCGTCGATTGGATCTGAATGTCGAGGCCGTTCTCGCGAATATCCCGTTGACACAGCTCCGTTACCATCTCCAGATTGTGCGCATTGATGTCCGTAAACGCAACCTGAATATTCTTGAACTCCGGCACGGACAACAGATCGCGCAGCAGGCCGCGCGTGAACCCGATGCTGCCTGCACCGATGAAAGTTACTTTGAATGACATGAGAATCAGCCTCCCATAAGATAGCTTATCGCTTCAATACATGAGGCTATTGTAGCAAGCACTAGACGGGAAGCGTTATCAAATTCATGACTTGTTCCAGCTCAAACTGTCAAAGATCCTCACTTGTCTCCGAAGCGAACCGATGCGTATCGATCATTCTGCGGTAATCGGCTGGCGTCGAACCCGTATGTTTTTTGAATAGCATATGGAGATATTGCCGGCTTCCCACGCCGACGTAATCGGCTATCTCGAGCACGGGAATATCGGTCTGCCGGAGCAGCATCTTCGCCTTCTCCATGCGGAAGTATGTCAAATATTCCATGATCGAGGTGCCTGCCTCCGCCTTGAAGATCCGCTGCAGATAGCCGGGATGCAGGTTGACATGGGCCGCAATCTCCTTGATCTGGAGCTGCCGATCGTAATTCTGATGCAGGAATTCGATCGTGCGCCGCACGTAGACCTCCCGGTTCTCTGCGCCGCTGGCAGCCTTGGCATGGTAGAGACCGGCGATCAGAATGAGCAGTTGCGTCAGCAGCAGGTGGACCATGATTCCCCTGCGGGTAGGACTGTCCAGTTCGAGTACAAGACTTTTCAATACATGATACACATCATGCGGCTCGCGCAGCACGAGGAACGGGTCCTGACATGCGAACAGCTTGGCTAGCGCTTCGTCCTCTTCGGCCAGCGACTGCATCGTCGGAAACCGCGCGGAACGCCCCTCCGCCGACTCCTCAAACCGGAATTCAGCATTCAGCATACGGCAGGATTCGGGAACAAGCAGCCGATGCGGAACGTTCCCGTCCAGGAAAATAAACTCGCCCTTCGTAAGGTTGATCGTATGCCGTCCACTGCTTCCGGCAGCCGAATCAGCGGCAAGCTCAACCGTGCAATTGCCGCTGATGACATACATAATCTCCATCGAACGATGCGTGTGATCGCTCATCCGATAGTCCCGCCACTCCCTAAAATAATAAGCGGTGACGACAGGTCGATAAGACCCTGCCGCCAACCGCTCAGGAAACAAGCCAGTCGCACTCATTGCTGCATCCGCTGCCAATCGAAGCCGACTGCTTTCAGGAAGGCGCGTGCCAGCACCATATGACCGGCCTGCGTCGGATGGACGCGATCCCAAGCCAGCGTGGCCGAATACAGATGCGCCAGCACCTTGTTGAATGCCGCTTGCGTATCGACGAACAGCGCGCCTTCCGTATCCGCGGCAACTTTCCGCACTACGGCACCGTATTCGTCCATCGTCTTGCGCATCGCATCGGTTGCATTGCTCTCCAGGTAGAACGGCGTCATTAACACAAGGCCTTTCACGTTCGGACGGGACACCGCCACGAGCTCGCGCAGCGTGCGTTCATACTCGTCGATGTAGACATGGTGGTCGGTCATGAACGGCAGATCATACTGCCGCCACACATCATTGATCCCGATCATGATCGAGAGCCAATCCGGCCGCTGGTCCGTGACATCCGTCTCCCAGCGAGCCTTCAGATCGCGGACCGTATTGCCGCCCGTCCCCATGTTGACGACACGAATGCCCAACTCAGGATACGTCGATTGCAGCAACGCGTCTACGAGTGCCACGTACCCCTTGCCGGTTGCCCCGAAAAGCCCTTCGCCGACCGGACGCGCGCGGTCGCAGTCCGTGATCGAATCGCCGATGAACAACAGCTTCTGCCCTTGCTCCAATTTCATCGTTCAACCACTCCCCTATGTAGTCAAATTCTTACCTGCAGTACGCCACAACATCGCGGTAGGACAACTGACCGCCGAACAAGTCGAGCGCGCTGCCGACCGTAATGTCGAGCTTGCCGCCCGTCAGCCTTCGGAACAGTTCAAGGTCCTCCAAGGATCGCGCGCCGCCTGCATAGGTCGTCGGAATCGTCACCCAAGATGCCAACTGTTCGACGAGCCGTTCCAGAATGCCGGTACGCTTACCTTCGACGTCGACAGCATGCACGAGGAACTCATCGCAATAGGCTTCAAGCCCGCGTATACTGTCCGCCGTCAGCTCAAAATCGCTGAACGTCGTCCATTGGTTCGTGACGACATACCACTTACCGTCCTTCTCCTTGCAGCTAAGATCGATGACGAGCCTGTCCTTGCCGACCTCCGCCAAAATCTTATCGAGGTTGTCCTGCTGCAGCTTACCGTTCTGAAAGACGTAAGAGGTCACAATCACATGCGACGCGCCGCGTTCCAGCCAATCGGCCGCGTTGTCGGCATGAATGCCGCCGCCGATCTGAAGGCCGCCTGGATAAGCACGGAGCGCCTCGCTTGCTGCCGCTTCATTCCCGCCGCCCAGCATAATGACATGTCCGCCTGTTAAGCCGTCCTGCCGGAACTGCTCCGCGTAGTACGCCGGATCGCGGTCGGATACGAAATTTTCAACGACATCCGCCGCATTCGACGTGAGCGTCTCGCCTACTATTTGCTTCACTTTCCCTTGATGCAGATCGATGCACGGTCTGAACTTCATTCGATATCGCTACCCTTCGCTTCCTTATTCACGTACCACAATACTGCAACGAGAGGCATCTTGTCTATCTTTACGTCAATTCCAGGCGCATGCGGATCATGTCCACGCAAGGGATTCCGTTCTCGATGATCGGATGATCATAATGCCGCAGGAAAAAATCACGATCCACGCCTACAATGCGGAATCCGCACTTCTGGTACAGCGCCAGCTGCACGACACCGGAATTGCCCGTTCCGATCTCGACCGTCCGGGCTCCCATTGCACGGGCCTGTTCGATCGCATCGCACACAAGGCGCTTGCCGATCCCTTGTCCGTGCAGCGGCTCCGCGACTGCGATATTCACGATCTCGACCGTATCCGGCCGCGTTCGAATCAGGACATAGACGCCCACCGGCTCCGTCCTGCTTGCGTCGTCGAATGCAAGGTAACAATCGCCTCGTCCGAGATACTCATCCACTAATCTTTTCGATTCATCGGCCAATAACAACAGCTCATAGGGGATGGAATCGCTTGCATTCATTCGTCTCGTATACACGTTCATGTTGTTCATACCGTTTCCGTCCTGCCCCCATTCCGTTTTATTTCCATGCACCATTTCCCGGGCAAGCGCATGAATCGACTGAATTCTTACTCAATTCCGACAAAAATACACTTTCATTTTCGACACAATTATTCCATTCCGACATCCTGTCGAATACGCTTACAATCCTTGAAAATCATACTCCGTCACCTTTACACGCCAGGAACGTGACCACATCCGAATAAAGCTTCACCGCTCTCCCATCGCGCTCGATATCGAAGGCAAGCGGCTTGATATGGAAACGCTTCACATTCCAGCCGCGATAAGCATCGCCGATGGCTGCCAGCAGCTGCTCCGTCGAGAGCAGCACCTCGAACATCGGGTCGAGTTCGCGCCCCGTATCGGTTACGACCTCGCGATGGTTACAGCCGATGATCAGACAGACCGCGCCTCCGGTTGTTGTCCCGCGTGCAAGCTCGCCTAATTTTCGCATGAAGATCTCTTCCGAGCTTACATGCTCGAGCGTAGACACCGCGACGATATAGTCGTAGACCGCCTCGCCGATCTCGAAATGATCGATGTCCGACAGCCTGGTCTCGATGCCTTCCCTGACACCATGCTGCTCGCTGTAGCGCGCCAACTGGTCCAATGCCGACTGCAACAGGTCAACACACACGACTGTACCCCCGCGAGGAGCTATAGCCCGCGCGATCGGGATCGCATTACGCCCGACGCCGCTGCCGAGATCGAGCACGCGAAGCGCCTCCCGCTCTTGCAGATATTCCAAGCCATCGAGCACGGTCTTCACCGGCTTATGCAGCCATGAACCCGGCGCGAATAAAGCGTGCTTGCTGTAGCAAGCTTCATGATAAGCCGCTTCTTGCTCACGGATATGCGCTATACGTTCGTCCATGCAAGCCACCTCCCTCCCGGACATCACTCTGCCGCAACCTCACGTTCTGTGTTCAGAATCCGTCCTGTCAGCTCTTCCAGGCTGCGAATCGCATACCGAGGACGCACCGCAGCCGGCATCGGCTTGCCATGCTTATTATAGTAGCAGAAATCAACGCCAGATCGCAGCGCTCCCTGATAGTCATCCTCGAGCGAATCGCCCACGAATAACACTTCACGCGGCTTGGCGTCCAGCTCACGCAGCGCCAGCTCGAATATTTCTTGCTGGGGCTTGCGGCAATTGACCTCGTCCGAGATGATAATCGAGCGAAACATCGCATGAATGCCTCCGGCCAATAGACGTTTGCGCTGCGATTCGCTTATGCCGTTCGTGATCAGCCCCAGGTCGAACCGTCCGCGAAGATCGGCTAACAGTTGCTCCGCGCCGTCCTCCCAATGGATCACCTTACAGAAGTACGCCCAGTAAGCCGCACCCAGCGCATCATGCGCGATGTCCGTCGGTGCCAGCGAATCGCGAAAAGCGTAGCGCAGCACCTCGTGGATCGACTTCGTCTCCCCGCCGTTCACGAAATCGGTCCAATACTTGAAGCTGTTGCCTCGGTATACGTGCCAGAACGACTCCCAAGCGTCCGGTTGATCCACGAACAGTCCGTAGTCCTTGCATGTACGCTGCATCGCGTCTAACTCGCACCGATCATAGTCAAGCAGCGTATTGTCCAAGTCGAAAATAATCGCTTTATACATCCGTTCGCCCTCGCATTCCCGTGAATGGCAAACGCCCGAGTATCCGGATCGCTCAATCCCTCGGGCGCTGCATAATACGTATAATTTATCATGAATCGGCGCAATTGTAATCCCTTATTCAGGAAAATGCCTGCCGCATGCAGCTGACTTCCGCGCGCTTATCGATCGATAACGTACTTGTCGCCGCCCAGCTGAATCTCGCGAAGCGAGCCCTCCTCATGGAGGAAAAAGAGCAGCTTGGCAGCGGTACCGTCCTCGAACGTGAGCGTCATCGTATTCCCTTCGATCTTATACTTGCCTGATTGTTGCTGGGTCTGGGCATCCGACGAGCCCGCAATAGCGAGGCTGCCGCGCTCGAAGGTGCCATCGGTGCGGAACGTGATCACGTCCTTCCAAGCCGTTGAATCGGGGTCAATGCCGATATACCCGTTATAGCCGATATGCGCATACGTGCCGTTCAGCACGAGGTCTGCCTCAACCGGCTTCACCGCGTTCAATAGCACGCTGTCGATACTCAGCTGACCGTGTTCCGTAACGCGGACCGGGTAGCTCTCGCCGCTGCTCAGCGTCAGCGCGTCATTCGCGATGACATAGATGCTGCAGCCGTCCCGATCGCAATCGATTGTCTCCGGTCCGCCCCCTTGCGGAAGACCGACATAGACGGAATTGCCAGGCATGAAGGTATAGAGCTCCCAGCACAATCCGCCGCATTCATAACCGCCCATATCGGCTCGGTACCCGGCATACATCCCTTGAAGGGCGTTCAGATCAACCGGGGCAACGGCTGGTTCGGGCAGCGCCGGATGTTGATTCGAATTGTACGCTGCCAACAGCTCCAGCATCTGCTCGCGCTCGATGCCTAGCCGACCCAGCATGGCCGGCGTCAAGATCGAGATTTCGCGGAATGCAGGGTCCCAATGGACAACGGAACGGGATGCTTCACCAATGAAACGCAACGGCACCCACGTCACCCCGTCCATCAACAGCGGCGCTTGGCTCAACGTCAGTGCCCGGCCGTTCACGAAAGCCTGCTCATCATCCAATCGCAGCACGATCACCAATTCTTCGGCTATGGCCGTCACCTGTCGATTGGCAGCATGCCATTCTACGGCAAAGCCCATCGCTTCGAACAGTGCGCGCGCCGGCACCATCGTCGTACCGTTGATCGGAACAGGGTCGGAATCGAACGTCATGACCGAGGCATCGATAACGATTTTAATCGCGGACTGCTCCGGTTCATCTTCGGCATTGGCCTGTGACGGCCATACGGCCAGTGCGATCCCGATAATCAATAGGTACGTGAACGGATACGACCAGCTTCTTCTCCCCAAGCTTATCCTCCTCCTTCACCCATGCGCGTTACGATCAATATCTACGCTACTTGGATCAGGCGCGGCTTCCAAGGGGCGCGAGTCGCAACTTCGCTTGCGTTTTTTGTTGAAGGAGGTTGAGATGTGTTAGGCCTTGGAATCGGACGGGTATCAAGCTTGTAATTAACCACGCCAGCCATCCTCTCCGCTATATAGAAGAACTGTTAACGCTCCGTCCAAGTCGTTCTCACATACGCCAACTTCATGCCGACGCGTTCCATGTTGCGATGGCTCTGGGACAGGAATTGGCATTGACTAACGGCAAGCCGGCAGTCGCTCTTGGCCGCTTCGGCCATCCGTTGAATCAGCAAGCGTTCATGAAGCCCGCGATTGCGATATTCCGGCAGCGTCGCTGCAAAAGTGAGCGAAGCAACCGCATCCTTCTCCGCCATCACTCCTACCGCAGCGGGAATATCGTCCACATAGGCGCAATAGAACTTCCAGCCGGGTCTGCCGATCAGCACGCGATTATTCGCGGCCACGTAAGGGATGCCGTCATCCGAGAGGCCTGTCCCCCTGCAGTGGATCGCGGCATAGCCGTCGATGTCGCCTTCGCTCATCGCCTCGACGCGTATGCCTACAAGCGGTTCCGCACCGTGGCGTTCCGCAAGGCCTGCATACATCGAGGCGTGGAAGCCGGACTGATAGAAGCCTCGCTCAGCCAGCTTGCTTAGCAGCTCTTGATTCGCCCGCGAAGGCACGATCTCGAATTGCGCCTTTCGATCCTTCGACCGGTAGAAAGCGAGCATATCGTCCAACGACTCGATCGCTTGGCTCGTGATCCCCTTCACGGTGTTGAAATTGCCCCAAGGCATTGTACGGCTGAACAAGCATACCGCATCGCCGAACCGCTCCATGGCAATCCCTTCCGGATTCCCGGGGCGCTCCGCGATGGCCTGCATACGATCGACCATGTATTCCGTCTCGGACGTTACGATACGATGGATCAATTCTTCGTTCGGCAGCATGTCATTGTTCGACCTCCCTCTTTAACTCTAGCGGTCTGGCATCTCGCGCTTTAGTCATGCCAATAGAATATCATATCCCACATCTTGGATGGGGGGGAATACAAAAACAGCTGCTAGGGTTCATGAGCCCTAGCAGCTGTTCGAATTGCTTCTTGTTATTCGCTCACGAGCGAGTTGATCGAGGCGAATGCCAGCGGACCGAAGCCTTCGGAAGCTTCGCGATGCGGCATGTTCAGCTTGAACAAATAGCCCGTGCCATCGAGTTCCTTGACGACATACTCTTTCGTCAGTCCATCGCCGGAAGCGATCAGGAAGAGCGTCGCGCCTTGCATCGACTTGTGCAGCTCTTCATCCTTCAGCTCGCGGACATCGCCGACAGGCTTAAGCACTTCCTCGGCTTCTTGACGCAGTTCATCGAGGCTATAGCCTGAAGGCAGCTTCACGATCTCTACCGCATAGTCGGGATCGACATTCATCGTGAGCTTGTTGGCAGCGGCATCGAACGAGAACTGCTCGAACATGTAGAAGCCGTAGCCGTCTCCCTTCACCAGCTTCGCTTCGCGAGGATCAACTTGTCCTTCAACCTCGACGTCGATCGTCTTCGCAGCCGGAAGCTCATTCAGCTTGCTGCCTTCCGAACCGGAGGCACCTCCGCCGTCGGAAGCCGCTTTCGATAGCGAGGTCAGGATCAATTGCTTCACGGAAGCATCACCTTCGACGGCTTGTTCGTAATATTCGAACGTAATGTCGTCGCCTTTGTCCAGTACTTCCAGCACCGCTTCCATGCCTTCGGCCAACTGATAGGCGGCAGGCCCTTCCGGTCCGTCGATCTCGATCGAATGCGTGTCAATCTGTCCGACGTATTGGCCTGTCCCTTGAATCGTGGCCGGCGCTTGATCGGCATCGCTGCCGTTGTTCGACGCCGTATCGTTCGATGCTCCGCTATTTTGCGCGGACTCGTTCCCGTTCGCAGGCGGCGCCTCGTTGTTGTCGGCACATGCCGTAAGTGCCATTGTCGCCGCCAGGGCTGCGACGAGCAGCCAATGTCTTCTACGTGTATTCATGTTGAATAACACCTCCGTCTTAATGGACGCAGTTCCGCTCAGAATGTTGCAGCTTGGCTATTTTTCCGTGCGGCGGGATTGCAATTCTTGCTCGATCAACCGTTGATTGGCCAGATGGAACTTGCGCTTCGCCCTCGGATGGGCATGTCCGTCTATCATCGCATCAAGCCTAGCCCGATCATTCGCTGCGACCGCTGCGCGAAGCTCGCGAATATAAGCCAGCGAAGCCTGCTGACGGCGCTTCATCTCGACTGGGTCGACCGTTACGTTGCCATGACCCGTCATGAGCAGCTTAATATGATGCTCGGATAAGATTCGATCAAGCTTACCGATCGTGCGCTCGTATTCGGTGCTGCTGTGATAGATATACGGAAATTCGACATCGGACAGGTAATCGCCGGCGATCAGCAATCCGCCTGGCTCCAGTACGGTCATGATCCCGTCGGCATTGTGGCCGGCAGCCTGGTAGAAGGTAAGAACCGTGTTGCCTAATGCCCATCGCTCGCCATCCGTCTCGACAGCGATATCGACCTCGGGATAGGCCATCGGATAGTCTCTCGTAATGTAGTAATCGTCATCGAAGGTATGAATTTGCTCGATGACCGCTTCCTTCTCCGCAGCCGTTCGATCCCGGAACGCCTGACTTGCGATAACCTTGGCCTCCGGAAAAGCGCGATAGCCGATGATGTGGTCATAGTCGGAGTGCGTGAAGAGCAGATAGAGCGGCCTGCTGCCTATATGCCCGTCAACGTAACTGCGAATCCAACTCACCTCGTTCGGCAGCCAGCAAGGGTCGACGACGAGTACAAGCTCCTCTGTCTGGACAATCGCCGACAAGGTCTCGAACAACGCGCTTTTGACAATCGTGATGCCGTCCTTCTCCCATACGATCATTCGTATCCATTCCCCTCTGTCCTACCCTTACTATTGCCAATTGCGGCCAACTCATGACACAAGCCCGAGCGCATGCCGGCTAAGGCTGCTCTCGAGCTTGTACGGACGGTGCTAGACCTTGAAGCTGCGTATCAACTCGCTCAGTTCACCGGCCATGCGCTGCAGCGTCTCCGCCTCCGCATTGATGCCGGCCACACGGTCCAGCTGCTCTTGCGAGTCCTCGGCCACGCCGGCATAGTGCGCAGCCGACTGATTCACGATATCCGTCGCCTCCGATACGGAAGCCGATACTTCCTCCGTGCTCGCCGCGAGCTCCTCCGATGCAGACGATACTTCCGCGATCTGTTCGTCGACCTTCCGTATCTCCGCCAGGATGACATCGAACGCGCTGCCGGCGCGAACGGCCAATTCTTCCCCTTGCTGCACTTCCGTTACCGCATCCTCCATCATCGCCGCGGCGCGATTCGTCTCCTCTTGCACGGAGCCGATCATGGCCGTAATTTGTTCGCTCGATGCGGCCGTCTGCTCAGCCAGCTTACGGATCTCGCTCGCGACGATCGAGAATCCCCGTCCGTGCTCGCCTGCCCGCGCGGCTTCAATGCCGGCGTTGAGGGCCAGAATATTGGTCTGCGACGCGATCGCCGCAATGGTCACGACGACTTGGTCGATGGCTCGCGAGTGGTCATTCATCGCTGCGACGACTTGGCGCAGCTGCTCGTTGGAACCGCGAATCGTCCCCATCTGGTTGACGACATGCTGCACATAAGAGCTGCCCTTCTCCGCTTCCTCGCGTGACTGGCTTGACGATTCGGCCACTTCTCCAGAAGCTTCCGCAATCCGCCCGATTCCGGCTGCTACCTCTTCGAGCGATTGGGACGACTCGCCGGCACGTTGAATCTGGATCGCAGCGCCTGCCGCAGCTTCCTGCATCGCCGCTGCGATCCGCTCGCTGCGCGTCTTCGACTCGCTTGAGCTGTCCTGGAGCATCCTCACGGACTGCTCCAACTGCTTGACGTTGCGCTGCATGACGCCGATGAATTGCCGCAGACTGTCCATCGTCTGGCCGAAAGCATTCGCCAGGACGCCGATCTCGTCCTTGCGCGACACATCGACCGTCACGGTCAGATCGCCCTGTCCGGCCAGCTCGACTTGCCTCGTCAGCTGCTTCAACGGACGCGTCAACAGCATCGCCAGGCCATAGGCCGCGATCAGGGAAGCGACGAGCAGCGCACCGGCAATCAAGAGCATATTGCGAAGGTTCGTCGTCTGCATGGCATAGATCTGATCCGCGTTATAATCGGCGCCAACCGCACCGATCAACTTGCCTTCTGCGTTATGAACGGGCACGTAGGTCGTTAGCAGCGGGCCATAGGCTTCCGTGTAGGTTAAGGTCCCCTTCTGCGGCTCGCCGGTCTCGAACAGCCCGATCAAGCCATTGTCCGGCTCCAGCTCGACCTCCCCAAGCGCCGAAGCATCCTCGCTGCCTTCTGGCTGGCCGTCTACTCCGTATTCGTAGCTGATCTCGCCGTTCTGCTCGATCGCCCGCATCGTATATAAGTACTTCAATCCGTACGCTTCGCGCGTCTCGTCGAGCATCGCGCGCATCGCATGGTAGGCTTCGTTCTCTTCGCCGTTTTCCATTATCGCCTCTAGCTTGGCCGGGTCGATCATGGAACGGGTCCGTTCCGCGATCTGAAGCGCTTGCTCACCCAGCATCTCGTTCACGAGCTTCGTGCTATTCATGTAGAAAATACCGCCGATTAATGCAGTGGCTATGAATACTACCGCGAATAGGATGATTGTGAATCTCGTCTGCAGGCGCATGTCTACCTCCTAGAATGGGTCAAGCCGTATTCTCTAGACCTATTCTAATGCAAACGCTGTCGAAAAGCATCAAAATTTGTTAGAAATTTACGCTTTCGCTCTGCGTATCATTCTTTCGGACACATACATCCGCAGCATGGCCAGATCCTCGGATGCGCAGGGCTTCATGTCATCCTTAGCCCGATACGCATCGAGGGCGTTCTGAACGATGTACCGCAAGCTTGACGGCACCTTATCGAGTGCCCATTCGCCTGCGCCTGCCTTGGAGTAGATGATCCGTTCCGCATCGTAAGACCAGATCCGTACCAGCGATAGAACGGCCGTCATCAGTTGATCCTCTTCTAGCTTGTTGTAGTACTCGATCCCCCAGGCAATCGAATCCCAGAAGTCCTCCTCCGGCACGTCGGGGAACACGTCCTGTATGGCTGAGCCGTACACACGGATGCCGCTCTGTCTCGTAAGCGTTACATGGCAGGCCAAGTCGCCGTCGGTGTACGTCTCGGGGAAATCCCAGAACCCGAGCTCCTGCGAAGCAGCAATCTGCTCATAACGCTCTCGCCAGTACTCGCTGAAGTGGAACTGGTAAGGCGTCGGATGGCGCCAAGGGCGCAGTTCGTCGATGCACAGGATGCTTAGCTCTAACGGTATGGGCTTTCGATGCAGCGCCAAGAAGCCGTTCATCAGCTCGAAGCGCCGCTCAGGGGTGAAGGGTTCCCTTGTCACGATCAGCAGGTCCAAGTCGCTGTGCGCAGGCTGGAAGCAGCCGAGGCATAACGAGCCGTGAATATAGATCCCGATCAAGTTGTCGCCGAGTGTCCGGACGAGGAATTGCTGTACTTCATCGATCTGTTCCCTTACTTCAGTCGGACAATTCACCCAGCTATAGCCGCTCATCGTGCCACCCTCTTTTCGCAGATGCTTCATGTTACCATCATAGCAGATTGGGCTTATCGGCTGGTGTGCCTATTCGGTTATAACGGAACTATGCGTGTAGTTAACTGACCGAACGTGCTATAGCTGTCCCAGGCCAGATGGAGGCTGAGCAACGTCATGTCATTGTCTATTCCGCGCGGAACCGGTAGACGCGGCTGGCATAGTCGCCATGGAATTGAGGCGTAGGCAGACCTGCTTGCAGCAGTTCATCGCCGCCGTACACTTCGCCGTCCAAATCCAGCTTGTAGTCGAATGACGGGTTCAACCCCTTTAATCGGAACCGGCTAAGCGGCGGATACGGCTCCTGCAGCACGGACACGTACACGGCGAATGCCTCGCGCTTGTTCTTCGAGACGAACATCCAAGCCGTTACATTGCCTTCGAACGGGCTGGCCAGCCGGTAGAAATCGCCGAATTGCACAAGCGGGCGAATCTCCTTGTACAGCTTCACCTGCTCCGTCACCGCAGCCTTCTCTTCGTCCGTGAACTTCGTAAGATCGAGCTCGTAGCCGAAGTTGCCGGAGAGAGCGACATTGCCCCGCGTCTCCAGCGACGTCATCCGGCCGACTTGATGGTTCGGCACGGCCGACACATGTGCGCCCATCGTGCTGATCGGATAGACGATGCTCGTGCCGTATTGAATTTTCAGGCGCGATACGGCGTCCGTATTGTCGCTTGTCCACGTCTGCGGCATATAGTGCAGCATGCCCGGATCGAATCGGCCGCCGCCGCCCGAGCAGCTCTCGAACAGCACATGCGGGAAGGCCGACGTGATGCGCTCGATCACATCGTATAACCCGAGCATGTAGCGATGCGCCGTCTCGCGCTGACGCTCGGCCGGCAGCAGCTCGGAGCCGATCTCGGTCATGTTGCGGTTCATGTCCCACTTGACGTACGTGATCGGCGCGCTGGACAGAATGTCCGATATCGTCTGCACGATGTAGTCCTGCACATCCTTGCGGGACATGTCGAGGATCAGCTGTTGGCGTCCCTCCGTACGGCGGCGTCCCTCGACATGCAAGCACCAGTCCGGATGCGCGCGATAGAGCTCGCTGTTCGGCGAGATCATCTCCGGCTCGAACCAGAGGCCGAATTGCATGTCCAGGTCACGCACGCGGCCGACCAGATCCTCTAGGCCGTTCGGCAGCTTGTTCTTGTCGACGAACCAATCGCCTAGCGAGGAATTGTCGCTATCGCGCTTGCCGAACCAGCCGTCGTCCAGCACGAACAGCTCGATGCCGAGGTTCTTGCCCTCGCGCGCGATCGCTTCGATCTTGTCCGCATTGAAATTGAAGTATGTCGCTTCCCAGTTGTTCACGAGAATCGGCCTTGCCTTATCGCGGAATTCGCCGCGGCATAGGCGCGCGCGATACAGATCATGATATTTGCGCGACATGCCGCCCAGCCCTTCGGCGGAATGCACCATGACAACCTCCGGCGTCTGGAACGACTCGCCCGGCTCTAGCCGCCATGTGAAATCGAACGGGTTGATGCCCATGAACAGGCGCGCCGAATGGAATTGATCGACCTCGACGCCTGCCGTGAAGCTGCCGCTGTAGACGAAGCTGACGCCGTAGACATCGCCATGGTCCTCGTCGGCGCCCTTGGCGAGCAGCGCGACGAACGGATTCTGCACATGGCTGCTGGATCCTCGGCGGCTCTCGATCGCTTGCAGTCCGGGTACGAGCGGCCGCTTATGCACATAGCGCTCGCGCGCCCAAGCACCGGACAGTTGAAGCATGTCGTATTGGTCGTTCGCGAAGTCGACGCTCATGCTGAGCGCACGCAGCAGCTCCATTGTGTGCGGCCCATCGTTGCCCAAGCGGACGGAGCGCGTGATCGCGTCCAGCTGCTCGAATACGGTGTAGGTCAGCACAACTTTTAGGCCGGAATAGGCATCCTTCAGCGTAATGTCGAGCGTCTCTGCTTCGCTGTCGGCTTCTACATAGGTGGCGGGTAGGCCGGTCAGTGCAGGCTTCCCGCGCTTGATTGCATGCGAATCATACAGCAGCTCTGCCACCGTAGACCCGTCATGCAGCTTCACCTGATACGCAGGCTGGCGGTAATCGGATGAGCCGTACCCCGGATACTCCTGCGGCAAGGTATCGAGCGAGAATGGCGACGTATCGTTCAGCGTTGACGGGCTGAAGGATGCCCGGCCTTTATATTCGAGCAGTCGATGCAACTGGCGGCCTCTGACGCGTGATCCCCAATACAAGTGCGCCGGGTAGCCGGATGACACGATCTGGAATGCATAGCTTGTCGCGGCGGATTGCAGATGGAACAGCTTCCGCTCCGCATCATAGTGAATTCCCATTATTGATTCCTCCACATCACGAATTGATCTGCCTAACTTACCTATTATACCCATCACGAGGGCGTGCATACTATGGAGGTATGCCTGCGAAATATGGCATGATGCGTGATATTAGCAGTGACGGATCAACAGGCACTTCTCCGCCGCCAACGCTTCTACGGTATGCGCCTGTGGCGGGGCGGGCAAGTTTGGCCTTCTGAACGTTACTTTCGCACACGCACACGTTAGACAATTTGCATACGCACGACTACTCACGCTCGATCGTCCATTCGTACACGCACGACCACTGCCATACGCACAACCACTCGCGCACGATCGTCCTTTCGTACACGCACGCCCACTGCCATACGCACGACCACTCGCGCACGATCGTCCACTTGCATACGCACGACCACTCGCATACGATCGCCCACTTGCATACGCACGACCACTCGCGCACGATCACCCACGTGCATGTGCACGACCACTCGCGCACGATCGTCCTTTCGTACACGCACGCCCATTTGCACACGCACGCCACTGCCATACGACACGTTTGACCTTTGTACGATAATTCGTACAAACGGAGCCGCAATCACGGTTTTCGTGGGTTTTTGTATGTTTTTTCATACAAACAACAACAAATACTTGGCGGATCGTTGATCCTTGTACGATAATTCGTACAAACGGATCAACAATCACAATAAACGTGATAGTTTGTACGATATTTCGTACAAACGACCGACCGTTGCCGCGACGGACTCGTTTGCCGCAAACGCCAAAGGCCGCCCCTCAATCATCTGCGATGAGTGAGAGACGGCCTACAAGATTATGAACGCCTAGCCTATGCAATCCGTTACAATAGCGTACCTGTGCCGAAGCCGTTCAAGGCAAGCCACGATGTGCAGGCGGCGGACCAGCCATGCGCATGCGGCTGCTGTTCGGCTAGACCGAGTCCATGTCCCCCAGGCTGATAGACATGCAGGTCGAACGGAACCTTATGGCGGCTAAGCGCAGCGGCGAATTGCAGCGAATTCTCGACCGGCACGGCACCGTCCTCTGCCGTATGCCACAGGAAGGTAGGCGGCGTGTCAGCCGTTACCTGTTCGTCATTGCATAGCGAGTCCAACAGCCCCTCGCTAGGCGACTCGCCTAGCAGATTGTTCCGTGAGCCTAGATGCGCGAACGGCTCCTTAAGCGTAATGACAGGATAGCACAGAATGAGCGCATCCGGTCTGCACGAAGCCCGTTCGATCGGGTCAGCAGCCGCTTCATCACCGCGATCATAGTGAGTGCCTGCCGTCGATGCCAGATGGCCGCCTGCCGAGAATCCGAGGATGCCGACGCGGCCCGGATCGACGCCGAAGCGTTCGGCTTGCGCGCGTACCGTGCGGATCGCGCGCTGCGCGTCCAGAAGCGCGCATGGATAGCGGTACGGCGCTACGCGGTACCGCAGCACGAACGCCGAGATGCCGCTGGCATTCAACATCTGCGCGATCGGCTCGCCTTCATGCCAAGCCCGGCCTACATAGCCGCCGCCCGGGCATACGACGATCGCGGGATTGCCGCTGCCCTCTACCAGATAAGGTGTAATCGCAGGTTGATCCTCTTCTCCGGTGCCCGCAGCATGCGGCGCCCCTTCAGGCCATAACAATAACGGTTCCATTCCACAACTCTCCTCCATGCCTCGATTATCCGATCAATTTCTCCCGCTGAACCCGCACAATAAGCGATGCGAGTTCCGTATAGTCCGATACGATCAGATGCGGTGCCTTCCCTTCCTGCGCCGCGTTGCCGCGACTGTTGAACCAGATGCTGTACCAGCCCGCGCCAAGCGCGCCCTCCACGTCATTCGCCCAGGAATCGCCGATATACGCGCTGTACGCCGGAAGAGTTCCGGTCTCACGATTCACGTACTCGAACAACGCGGGATCCGGCTTCGTAAGGCCGACCGCGCCCGAGATGAACCAGCGTTCGCGCGGGATATAAGCTTCGATGCCCAGCGCCTCCAGCTTGCGGAGCTGATGCTCCTTCGGTCCGTTCGTAATGATGCCAAGCAGGCAGCCGCTCTCGGTCAATTCCGCTAAGCACGCCTCGACGCCCGGCCAATAGCGCACGCGGCCCTGCTCTTCCAGGTACGCATCCTGCACGCGGCGGCATAGCTGCTCATCCGCCTCGATCCCGAACTCTGCCAGCGCTAACGCCATGCGCTGCATCCGCATCGTTTCGAGCGGCAGCTCACCGCGGCAATAGGGCTCCCACAATACATCGCTATGATGGCGAAACCGATAGAACAACGCCGAGTAATCCACGTTCTTCAGCAACTCCGGCGCAACCCATTCTTTCACGCTCTCGCGAAAAGGCGCAAGCTGATCGTACAACGTATCGTCCAGATCAAAAAACACAGCACCCTGTCTCTCATCCACTCGATCCACGTCCGGCTCCATCCTCTCTCTACCACGCCGCATCCAAGGCGGCTCTCTATCTCCTATTATACCTGCCCACCAACGGCTTGTATAAGGGAGCACATGGAAAAGGAGGAAGCGATAATAACTTTGAGGCCCTTGTTTGACACAGCAAGCGTCAACTTCCCCCGCCTGCGGTCAAAGTAAGGCCTCCCAAGCCTTACTTTGGCGTCGGCAACTCCATTCGCGTACAACTAGGCCCTTTGAGGCTCTTGTTTGACACAGCAAGCGTCAACTTCATAAGGGTCGCTTGTCAGCACCGAGAAGGTTGAACGATGGTAGAAAATGAGGAGCGGAGTGTAGGCAGACCTACATGAGCACCGGAAAATTCGCCAGCGTTCAAGATTCGACGTCGAGTAAGCTCCGAAGCATACGCTTCGTGATCACGAGCGATCACAAGATGACGCCGTCTTTGAAGATGGCTATTTCGCGGAACCCATTCCGCTCCCCGAGCGTCTGCCGCTCGCCCGATGCGAGCGCCACGATCTGCTCCCACAGCTCGTCGGTGAGCTGCTCCATGCTCTGGTCCTCTAACAGCCGCCCGGCGTTGAAGTCGATCCAATTCTTCTTGCGGGCAGCAAGATCGCTGTTCGTCGCGAGCTTGACCGTCGGCACCGGCCCGCCGAACGGCGTGCCGCGGCCAGTCGTGAACAGCACGATATGCGCGCCGCCTGCAGCCAGCGCCGTGACGGATACAAGGTCATTGCCCGGCGCTTCCAGCAGATTCAAGCCCGGCTTCGTCACGCGCTCGCCGTATGCCACGACGTCGGTCACGATCGACCGGCCGCCCTTCTGGGTGCAGCCGAGCGATTTTTCCTCCAGCGTCGTAATGCCCCCTGCCTTATTGCCCGGCGACGGGTTCTCGTAGATCTCTTGGTCGTGGCGGATGAAGTAGCGCTTGAAGTCGTTGATCAGGTCGACGATCTGTTCGAAAATCCTTTCGTCTGCCGCGCGATTCATCAGAATCGTCTCGGCCCCGAACATCTCCGGCACCTCGGTCAGAATCGCCGTTCCGCCTGCCGATACTAGCCGGTCCGCCACCTGGCCGACGAGCGGATTCGCCGTGATCCCGGACAGGCCGTCCGAGCCGCCGCACTTCAGGCCCAGCTTCAGCTTGGACACCGGAACGGGCTCGCGCTTGAAGCCTTCCGCATAGGCGACGAGCTCTTCGAGCAGCTCAAGGCCGGTCTCCAGCTCGTCGTCGACTTCCTGCGACTTCATGAACTTGACGCGTGCGGGATTGTAATCGCCGATCGCCTGCTGGAACAGCTCGACCTGATTGTTCTCGCAGCCGAGCCCGACGACGAGCACGCCTGCCGCGTTCGGATGATTCACGAGCGAAGCCAGCAGCTTCTGCGTGTACTTCAGATCGTCGCCGAGCTGCGAGCAGCCGAACGGATGCGAGAAATGATAGACGCCGTCCACGCGGCCGCCGAACATGGTATCGCCGCGCTTCGCAAGAATCTCGCAGGTCTTGTTGATGCACCCGACCGTGTTGATGATCCAGATTTCGTTGCGGATGCCCGCCTCACCGTTCTCGCGCACGAACCCCTGGAACGTTCTGTTCGCTGCCCCAGTAGACTGCGAAGCTGCCCCAACCGGCTGTCGAGCTTCCTCAACCGGCTGATACGCGTACTCCAGGAAACCGCTAAGCCCGGTTCCCATGTTATGCGTGTGCACCCATTGGCCGGCTTCGATATCCGACTTGGCCTTGCCGATCGAATAGCCGAACTTCAGCACGTCGTCGCCTTGCTTCACGGGTCGCAGCGCGATTTTGTGACCGGAGGGCACGTCGTCCAGCACCTGCAGCATACCCAACTCCGCCCCAAGGTCCAATTCGTCGCCCTTCGCCAATGCTTGCAGCGCAATAATGACATGATCGTCTTGATGCAGCCTCACCCATCGATTCATCCGTTCGCTCGCTCCCATCCTGTTAGATACTGCTCGACCTTCTCCACCAGGCCAGGCAGCTTCGTCAGATCGCTGCCCCATAGTTCGGTACGGCCCAGCAGACGCGCAACCGGCGACGATCCCTCTGCCGCATGCCATTCCTCCTCGAGGATCGCCAGCATGCCGGCATCGTCGCGCACTTGATACGCCTTGCCGTCGAACCGCTGTCCCGCGTATTCTCCGCTGTCCGTCCGCTTCACGCGATAATAGCGCAGCAGCCCTGTAACCGCGTAGGCCAGCCGATCGGGCACCTGTTCACCTCGTTCACCATAGGCCTCGATCGTCGGCAGCAGACGCGTCCGGAACTTGCTGATCGTGTTCATCGCGATATCGGCCAGCCGGTGATGGATGAACGGATTCAGGAACCGCTCGAACACGCTGTCTGCATAAGCATGAAGCTCATTCGCTTCCATCGACAGCACAGGGATGATGTCCGCCCGTACCGTCTCGCGGACGAAAGCGCTCAGATCCGCATGATTCATCGTCTCGCGGACCGATTCGAGGCCATTGAGGAGCGCAAGCGGCGTCATCAGCGTATGCGCGCCGTTCAGGATGCGCACTTTGCGCGTCTGATACGGCTTCAGATCCTGCGTCCAGACGACGTTCAAGCCAGCCGCGCGCAGCGGCAGCATGCCTCCGAGCTCGTCCTCGGCCTCGATCGCCCAGAAGTGATACGGCTCCGCCGTGTTCACCATGCTGTCACGATAGCCCCACTCCGTGAACCATGCCTCAGCCTGCTGTTCGCCCGGATGGCCGGTCACGATACGGTCAACCAAGGAATTGATGAAACGGTTATGCTGCTTGACCCAGTCCCGGAACGCATCCGGCAAGCCCCAGGCCTCGCTGTGCTGCAGCACGCACCGCAGCAGCTCGTCCCCGTTGCGCTCAAGCAGCTCGCAAGGGAGGAAGACGAGGCCCCGGTCAGCGGCTCCGGCATAGCGCTCGAAGCGGCGATACAGCAGGTAGGCTGCCTTCGCCGGGTAACCGGCAAGCGGCTGGCCTTCCACAAGCTCCTCCGGCACGTAGCGCAATCCGGCTTCCGTCGTATTCGATACGACGAGCTGGAGCTCCGGCGATTCCGCGATCGCGAGGAACCGCTCCCACTCCGCATAAGGATCAAGCGCTTCGCGGAAGCTCGATATAATCTCGCGGCTCTCCGTCGGTTCGCCATTCACAAGCCCTCGCGTCACGAGCGTGTACAAGCCGTCCTGCCGTGTAAGCGCTTCGATTTTCGGCCTGCCTGACGGTCTGGGCTGCGTAACGGCGATACTCCCCGCATAGCGTCCTTGCTTGCGGCACTCATGCAGCATCCAATCGACGAAGCCCCGCAGGAAATTGCCCTCGCCGATCTGCAGCACGGTAATCGGACTGTTCCCTGCAGCGTCAGCCAGCGCTCCATCTTCGCCTTGCAGCAGATTGCGGTTCAAGGTTGGCAATTGTTGCTTCTCCATTCCCCATTCACTCCTCGTGTTCACCTAGTCACCCTCATTATAAACGGTATTTTACGTAACAAAATATCGAATTCAATCCATTATGTACTCGATTTTGATATAATGAATGCAAGACTATTTATGAGAGGCGGGGACCCGTCTATGGCATCACCTTTCCGCAAAATTTTCGACAATGACACGCCCTTCCCCTTCGATATGCGTTACCGATCCACGCGGCATCGGCAGGCAGAGCTGCCCGACCATCTGCATGACTGGTACGAGCTTGTCTATGTGTATGAGGGCCACGGCACATTCTTCGTCGATCAGACGTTCTATACGAAGGAAGCGGGCTGCCTCTTCCTACTGCCCGCCAATACGATTCACCGTGCGTTCCCCGATGAGCAGGACCCGTTCACGACGACCGCCGTCTTCTTCAGCGGCACGCTGCTCGATGAGCAGCCGCTGGGCGAAACGTTCTCGTACTTGAATGGGTTCGAGACCGCGCGCAGTCAGGCCCGCTACCGAATCGTCCTGAACGAGAGCCGGCGGACGGAAGTCGAAGACCTGCTCGGCCGCATGCAGCAGGAATTGGCAAGCGCCAAGACCGGGTATCGGCACGCCGTATCTCTGCTGCTCAGACAATTGCTCGTCGCGGTTGCCCGATACTGGGACGAGGAAGAAGACCGCAGTACGCGCGATTCTTCGCTGAGCGTTGGGCCGCAATGGATGCGCACGATCCTTCGCCATATCGACACGCACCCGGAGGAGCCGCTGACATTGTCCGCATTGGCTGCCCGAGCAGCCGTGTCTCCTGCGCACTTCTCCCGCGTGTTCAAGCAGCTGACAGGCATGAATGTCACGGCCTATGTGACGATTAAGCGCATCGCGCGGGCCAAGGAGCTGCTCGCGGCGACCGACGATAATGTCGAGTCGGCTGCGGAGCGCTGCGGCTTCGAGAGCCTGCCGCACTTCCACCGTATGTTCAAGAAGTATGCAGGCATGACGCCTGCTGCTTACCGGCGCATGCGCATGTTCCGCCGTTAGCCGCATTCCGGAAGACAGCAGGAGTTCAACATGATCATCAACAATTATTTATTGCTTTACGATAAATCATGTGCTAAAGTGTGGTTAAATCCAATCATAAGCGAGGGACTTTAGATGGAGCGTAGCACGACATTGTTTTTGAAGGCAGCCGTCATCTTA
This sequence comes from Bacillota bacterium, assembly GCA_023386495.1. GTDB lineage: Bacteria > Bacillota > Bacilli > Paenibacillales > Paenibacillaceae > Paenibacillus_I. The sequence continues at coordinate 23,105 of JAEWJS010000164.1, forward strand.
ATGGGCATTCCGGTGCTTGCACTCTGCATCTTCGTGGTGCCGAACATTGCGGATTTTGCGGCAGAGCTGTACCCTGAACATCCATATCTGCGGTATCTCGTATACATCGATCTGTATGCAACGGCGGTCCCCTTTTACTATGCGCTGTATCTGTCCTTCCGACTGCTCACCTACATCGACAAGAAGCAGGCTTTCTCGGAGTTGGCTGTGCTGGCATTGCAGCGAATCAAGTATTGCGCCGTCTTATTCAGCGGTCTGTACGCCGTCGGGATGCCGCTCTTCTATCTGATCGCGGAGAAGGACGACGCGCCCGGCATTATCGTCATCGGCATGGCCATGGTCTTCGCGTCCATGGTGGTCGCCGTGTTCGCCGCCGTGCTCCAGAGACTGCTTAAGGAAGCGATCGATATGAAATCCGAGAACGATCTAACGGTCTGAGGTGAATGACATGGCGATTATCATTAATATCGATGTGATGTTGGCGAAGCGCAAAATGAGCGTCACGGAGCTATCGGAGCGCGTTGGCATCACGATGGCTAACCTCTCCATTCTGAAGAACGGCAAGGCCAAGGCGGTTCGATTATCGACGCTTGAGGCCATCTGCAAGGCGCTGGATTGCCAGCCTGGCGATGTGCTGGAATATCGAAGCGAGGAAGACGCGGAATAGGACGCTCAGCTGAGCGTCCTATTTTTACGTCGGTCTTGTGCCGCCCTTATAGGGCTATATTCAATTCGGACGCCGTCTTGCGCACGAAGGCGGCAGCCAATGCGTAATCCTCGTCCGTCGGCAGATGCTCGATGATGATCGGAATGTTCGGATCCAGCTTGTTCAGTTCGGTCAGGAACGTCCTGTAATCGAGCGCGCCAGTGCCTGGCAGCACTTCGTCCAGGTGAACGGTTAGCTTGCTCGCGATGCGGATATCCTTGGCATGGCAGTTCGTGATGTACGGGCCGAGCTTGGCAATGAAGTCGCGGATCATGTCGCCGTTCTTATAGTAGATCCGGGGGCTCGAGATCATGTTCACCGGGTCAAAATGCACCGAGATCCCCTTCCGGTCGATCGCCTTGACCAGCGCTAGGTAAGAATCCGCCGTATCGGGGAACACCCAAGGCATCGTCTCGAGCGCGAACGTCGTGCGCTGCGGCTTCACCGAGTCGATGATATGCCGCGTCGTCTCCACGATCATCTCGAACGTCTCGTCCGAGAAATTGTCCGGGTCCGGACCGTCCCAGATCTCGCCGCGCGAGCCGGCTATGTTGACGCAGCATCTTGCGCCGAGCTTCTCGGACAGCTCAAGCTGACGGATGCAATGCGTGATGGCAGCCTCGCGGACATCTGCCTTCGGGCTGATCGGGTTGCTCCAAGCGCCTACCTCCGCAATGACGATATCATGCGCGGCAGCCGCGCAGACATAGTCCTGGATCACGCTGTCGGAAGCATCGTTCTTAACCGGGCTGACCGCTGCGCGATAGCCCGCCCCGCTGTACGCCCTAGCCCAGCTCTCCGGATCCTGATGCTCGGGATTCTTGGCAATTCCTAGTCTCATCTTCAGTATCCTCCCTACGTTCAGTTCACATGTCCACCCTAATGTCATCGCCTAGTATAACAGAATGAACACGTGTTTGCACGAGTTGCTAAGGGGCCGCAGCCCGTTGACCGTGACCGTGACCGTGAAGCGTGTTTCCCCGTCCGTCCCGTTCACGCCTCAGACGAACCTGCGGCGTCCTGCTCCCTCCGCTTCCGTTCCATCCGGCGCAGCAGCACGATCAGTACGGCGAGCTCGCCCGCGATACCGACCGACTGGGCCAGCGCCCCGACCATCCCGTTCCAGGCGGGCACAAGCGCAACCGTCACGATCAGCGCCAGGATCGTCGCGGCTACATTGCCGAGCTGCGAGAATGCCATCAGCTTCGTCTGCTTGTTCAGCAGCACGAGTCCATTGCCGAAGTCGACCCACGGGAAGATCAGCGCGAACAACACGAACACGCGCAGCACTTGCAAGCTCTCATCGAGCAGCTGTCCTTCGCTGCCGACAATCGCGCGAACGACCCACTCTCCGACCGTCGTATACGCGAACATGGCGATAATGGCGGCGGGAAGCAGATTGAAGACGTAAGCGAAGCGCCGGACCAGCTTCGCATCCTTCGTATAGAAGTTCAACACGATCTGATGCACATACGTGAAGAAGCTGGTGACGATATTCGTGATGCTGAGCGCAATCGCGTAGGAAGCGATCGCCAGCACGATGTCGCTCGTCTTGCCCAGCATCGCGTTGATGGATGGGCCGAGTATGACGGATAAGAACGAGGTCACGAGCAGCGGCCGATAGAACGGGAACACGTCGCGCGCAGTCCGAATCGTGGACTCTGGCAGTTGTCGCGGCATGCGCCGCAGAATTGCCCGGCCTTCCCAGGCGCTGACAAGCGCCTCCACCAGCATGCCCGATAAGAAGATGACCGCGCCTGCGCGGCCGTCGATCGCATAATCCGAATGGATGATGACCTGCGATACGCCGTACATGACCGCCAGCCGCACGACCATGCCGATCGTCAGCCATTTGGTCTGCATATTGCGGATGATGATGCCGTGGAACAAGCAGCGAATCGCGGAGAATACCGTCACATAGATCAAGATGCGGTAGCTCGCAAGAACGCTGTCCAGCAGCTCGTCGCCCGCATTGAATAACGTCTGGAACAGCCAATCGCCGGCAGGCGTGAATGACAGGAACGTGCCGAAGCCGAGCGTGAACAGCAGGACGTAGACGGTCACCATCGCCACGGCCCGGAATGCGGCTCTGTCGCCGGCCAGGGCGGAGCAGGTCTGCCGCAGGAATACCGCCGGACGCTCGGTGATGATGAACACGCTCATCGCGATCGAATACGCCGCGATCGTCGCTTCGGGGTGCAGGGCACGCGCCAGCGTGCTATTAATGATGACATGCGAGAGCGACACCAGGCTCGCAGACAGTCCCAGAGGCAGGAAGAACGCCAATATGCGGCCTAGCGTTACCGCCTCGCTTGCGGCCTCGCGGCCGCGATTCCCTGCATCGATTCCGTTACGCATGCTGCATCAGACCCTTCTCATGTTGTACGGCCCCGCCGCATCCAGTCTACAGCCCGCTCCGCCAATCGCACGATGCCGAGCAGCAATACGCACAGCAGGGCTGCGATGACCTCGAGCTGCAGCAGATACCACGGCCAAGGCGCAAGCAGATCCAGCAGCGAAGCCGTGTCCGGCTTGCGTGCGAGGAACATGAAGTTGCTGCCCGTCATCCAGTTCGCAATCGCTCCCGGGACAGCCAGCACATGCAGCCAGAGCAGCGCCTTGCCTGCGGAACGTAGCGTGGGCCGGTATCGGTCCACCGCGACGATGAATACGCCGACTGCGATAATGCCGATATGGGCGAAGAAGAAATGATAATACCGGAAATGCGGGAACGTATAATCCAGATTCGGCGTCAGCATCGCCTGCAAGGCGCCGAGCAGACCGAGGAAGAACACGATATCATGGAGCCTGCGCCCGCGGCTGCCCAGCAGCATGACCGCGGCCGACAGCCACACCGTGATGCTGCACAGCTGAAAAGGAAGCGAGTGTACGCCCCAATTATCCGTCCTGGCATACCATGCGTGCAGGCTGACCTCGCAGCCGATCAGCAGCGCCGCCAGCATGCCCCTGGCGACACGGTTCACCTGTGTCTTCCGCAGCTGCCTGCGGCCTAAGAGAAGGGCTGCGATCAGAACGGCCGCAGCCGCCAGCGCCGCCAGATGCGCAAGCGAGAACATCACGAACATGAGCCCCACCTACTCCGCTCCGTATTGGTTGTCTAGCCCGCTCTAGTCCGTCAGCTTCGCGACGATCTTGCCTCGCACATGCCGCTCTGACAGTCGAGTCAATGCGCTCGGAATGTCCTCGAGACCGATGATCTCGGATACCATCGGATCGATCTTGCCGTCCAGCATCAACTGCATGAATTCATCCGCCATGCGGGCAAGGTCCACCTGCGCAGCGCGATTATGGAAAGCATGCGCGCCGCCGAGCAGCAGCTTCGTGATCGTGAACGTCTTGTTGCCTGGCTGGAAGTCCGCCACAACCTCCGGCGCGCCCGCGATGCAGACGAGGTGACCGCCGAATGCCAGCGCAGACATGTCTGCTTGGGCCGTTGCGCGATTGATCGAATTCAGGATCAAGTCAGCGCCTAGTCCATCGGTCAGCTCCATAATCCGGGTATGTACATCCTCGCTGTTATAGTCGATGACATCATCCGCGCCTAACGAACGCACATGGTCGAAGCTGGACGGCGACGCGCTGGTTAGGATGCGTGACGCCCCTAGTGCGCGCGCGATTTGGATCGCATAGCCGCCCACCCCGCCTGCTCCGGCATGGATGAAGATCGATTGGCCCGGCCGCAGCCTCATCACGCGGACAAGCGCTTGATAAGCCGTTAACCCGGCACAAGGGAACGCTGCGGCATCCGTATACGAGATGCCGTCCGGTATCGCGGCAGCCGTATGTGCCGTCGTCACCGCATATTCCGCGAACGTGCCGGGCTTCGTCATGTCGCCGTGATAGACGACGCGGTCCCCTTGCTTCCACAGCGTCACGTCTTCTCCGACCGCATCGACGACTCCCGCTCCGTCAACGCCGGGTGTATAGGGATACGTCCAGGCCGGATGTCCGTTCATCGCAACCTTATAATCGACCGGATTCAGCGAGCAGGCGTGAATGCGCACGCGGATCTCGCCCGGTCCGGGTACGGGCAGCGGTTGCTCCCCTACTTGGAACGTATCCGGCTTCCCGGGTCCGTGCAGCACAATCGCTCTCATGCTTGCTCCTCCTCGTCCGATCCGTCGTATTCGATGCTGAATATAATGGAGGCAGGGCGCATGCCGGTCTCCGCGATTGTCTGCTCCAGCTCTTGCTTGTCCATGACCGCATACTCGTCTGCGGACACCTGAACGACGTAGTAGGATTTGCGCTTCTCGCGATAGAACAGCTTTGCCTTGTCAATCGCATATTGCTTCGTCATCCGTCACTCCCCTATCCCTTGAATTGTTCCATTCTGCATGGCTACATTGTACACGACATCAGAAGGGCATGCACGCATAATGCGTACATGCCCGTTCTGACTTGCAAGTTCTAGCTCACGCGAAAAGTAATCGTCTCAACCGCCGGCTTCTGTCCGTTCATGTCGCGGATGGCGGATTCGCCAGCAGCCGAGATCGCGATGGAACCCGAATCGCCGTCGTCCACCCGAGGGATTTTGAGCGTGATGACATTCCCTGCGATGCTGCCGGACGTCGGGGTGATTCTGTCGCCGTCCACGCGGATGTCAAAATAATTTTTCTGATTCGTATAGCCGGTAATCTTCTCGCTGAACGTCACCACGATCGTCTGTTCGCTCGCGCTTACGCTCTTGATCCGAGGCTTGGCGTTCGCCGCGCTGCTGCCGTCGAAGACGAAATCATGCCTGTCATTGGACGTATCGAGCCGCTTCCCTTGCAGATCGACGATCTTGCCTGTATCGCGATTGTAGGTGAGCCGATAGTCGTCCCGGTCATTCAGCGGTCCGGTCTCTCCTGCAAGCAGCGAGATCGTCAGCGACTTGCGGTCCGAGGACATCTGATAGTTGGCATGCGAGCCCTTCGATATGCGCACGCTCTTGTTGTCCGTCACATTGTGCAGCGCGTATACGTTCTGATCGGCATTCTGCACCGGTTCGCTGAAGTCTACCTTGATCGTATAGCTGTCCTGTGCGCTCACCTTCGCGATGCGCGGCGCGGCATTCGGCGAGTCGACCCCATTGAACGTAACTTGGTAAGCATTATTGCCGTCTTTCGTGCGGAGCGGATTCCAGTTCGCCGCATCCGTAATGCCGGAGAGGAACGTCATGCGGTACGTATTGCCTGACCGCAGCTCCTCGCCGAGGTTCAGCACGACCTCCGTCACGATCTTCGTCTTATCGCCCAGTTGGTCGCCTGAGATCGCGATATTGTCATTGTTCGGGCCCGTTATCTTGAATGCAGCCCGACTGACATTTTTCACCGGCTCGCTGAACGTTACCTTCACCGTCGTGCTGCTCGTCGCGACGGCCTGCGTCACATAAGGATCCGGATTCGTCACCGAAGTACCCGCGAACAGCGTCTCGTTCGCATCGTTCGACGTGTACAAGCCCGACAGACCGCTCACTTCGGCTTGGTAGACATGGCCTTGCTTGAACAACGCTGGGCTGCGGTCGTCCTCGGTGCGGAATTGCACGCGCAGCGTGCGGTCGTCTCCCGGCTTCCGCTGCGTATAATACCGCCAGCCTGCCATCGATACCCAATTGTTGTTGTCCGTCTCGATCTCAATGTTGAAATTGCCGAGGCCGAGATTGCTCAGCGACCGGTTGAAGTAGACGTCCAGCGTGTTCTCGTTCACCGCCTGGATCGATACCAGCTGCAGCTGGTTCACCGTATCGCCGCCGGCTCCGGAGAAGGTGCGCTTCGTATTCGCGGCAATCATGTTGCCTGCCAGATCCCGAACCGCGATGACGTTGATCGTGTACACCTTGCCGTGAATCTGGTCATCCGTGAGGAGCGTCACCGTTCGGTCTGCGTCGTTATAGTCGGCGCGGTGCGGCAAACCGAGGCCCTCGATGATATAGAAGTTCGTGTTCTCCGCGAATTCCGGGTCCAGCCTCTCGTTGAACGTCAGCACGATCTCGTTATCGTCCGCAGACAGCTTCGTAATTGTCGGCGGGTTGTTGTCGACTACCGCGCCGAAGTATAGATCGTCCCGCGTATCCATCCGGTTGCCGGCACGGTCCTCGATTCCCTTAACCGTCAGGCGGTACAGCAGCCCTTGCGTCTGCTTCTCCGTCGTGAGCGTGACCTTCTTTCCGTCCGAGGACACTTCGATCTTCACAATATCCAGGCTATTGTTGAAGTCGTAGTTATTCATGTTCTTCGCGGTTGCCGTGTCGACCGGCTCGCTGAAGATCAATTCCACGGTAGCGTTGGCGTTAATCTTCGATGACGTGATGCGCGGCTTCGTGTTGTCGTCTGCTTCCGGTTCCAAGTCCAGATATACGCCGTAAGCTGCTTCTACCAGCAGAGATCTGCGCGCATTCCGCGTATAGTCGGATTGTTCCGGAATCCAATTTTTCCGAAGGGCCACGCCTACGTCATGCTTCGCCCAAGCGGACACGTCCCCGTCCACGCGATCGGCCGCCTGCCCGGACGCGCCGTACGCGCGAACCAGCACGGCTGCAAGCTGCTCGATCGTGACCTTCGCCGTCGGCGCGAACAGCCCGCCGCCCATGCCTTTCATCAGCCCGGCATCCGAGACCGCTTCGATCTCGCCGAATGACCAGCGCGTCTTCAAGACGTCATCGAAGGAAGCTCTTCCCGACTCCTCCTCGAGATCCCATAAGCGGAAGAGCACGGCTGCGAACTGCTCGCGCGACATCGATTCGTTTAACCTGGCGCTGCCGTCGTCGAAGCCCGTGAATATGCCCTTCCGCACCAAGTAATCGTACTTTTCCTCCGTGTCGAGCTCATCTGCGCTCGCCCAGATCGGTGGAATGCTGACGAGCAGCAGGATGGCCGATAACAGGATCATGCGTAATCTTCTCATACCCGTTCCTCCCTTTACTAACATTTCTTGCGCATCTTGGACCGTTGGCGCGAAGAGAGACTGTCTGATGCATCGTCATACCTTTAACGCCGAATCGATACATAATGTTTCGGTTGGGAGGAGAATTTTTAGGGGGTAAATTTAGCACGCTTGTCCCGTAAACACTGGGCTTGCCCAAGGTTTTGCGGTTTGTCGACACAGGCGGTGATGGCATGCCAGGGACTTCGACTAGATACGATATGTATCTATTTATTTCACGTCAGATCGATGAATCGATATAACGAAGAAGATTCGCTATTAAGGATAGCTCATTCGCTAATATCGCGCTGTAAGCGCTGCATTCTGCCCATAAAGTACATCATGCGCTAAATAGAGAACGGACGTTCGCTGATTAGCGCACATGGTCGGAATATTTACTAATTACGTGCCTTCCCCTCGCCAATAGCGAATGTGACTCCCTTATTAGCGAAGTTTCTTCCTTAATCCAATCCATCCGAGTCAACCGCCGCCCATAACGCGAAGAACCCTTCCGAAGCGAATCGGAAGGGTTCACATATCACGCTCTAGCTCTCGAATGCTGCCTTATAGCACCGCCGGCAGACCGGCTTGTAGTCCTCGTTGCCGCCGACTTGGATCTGCTCGCCTTCGTTCACCGGCTTGCCGTCCCGATAGCGGATGACCATCGTGGCCTTCCGGTCGCAGTACCAGCAGATCGTCTTGATCTCTTCGATCTTATCCGCATAGAGGAGCAGGTTGTAGCTGCCCTCGAAGAGCTTGTTCTGGAAGTCGTTCTTCAGGCCGAACGCCATGACCGGCACGTTCAGCTCATCCACGATGCGCGTAAGCTGCAGCACATGCTCCTTGTTCAGGAACTGCGCTTCGTCGACGAGCACGCAGTAGACCTGCTTATGCTGCGGATTCGGCTGGCGCGCCTTCACGCTCTCGAACAGATTCGTGCTGTCATCGACCGGAATCGCCTGCCGCGTCATCCCGACTCGCGAACCGACCCGTTCCGCGCCGTTCCGTGCATCGATCGCCGGCGAGAAAATCATGACCGGCTTGTTCTGCTCTTCATAATTATGCGCAACCTTGATAATCTCGAAGGACTTGCCGCTGTTCATCGTGCCGTACTTGTAATACAACTGAGCCAATGCTTTCCCCTCCGCGTTCTTCTCTGGCTGTGTCGAATGCTGCCGCTCTCATGTCCTCTATCTTATCATACGATAGGAGACGTGGCGAAGGAGATTTTCGGGATTATCGCGCTATTGCCGCTGCAGGTCACGCAGGGTGCGCCAGCCGATGACGCGAAGCTTTTCGTCCGCTAGGACTGCCCTCACGTCTGGTCTCAGTACCAGCAAATCAGCCTTGATTTCTCGGAGCTTATTCTATAACTGATCCAATGCTGCGCAGGAGTCGTGGCTAAGTGCTACTTGAGCCTAGGAGACAGATACGCGACCCATAATTGAAGCAGCCCCCTGACGCAGCTTTTAAGCCTCTCTGACTTATCAACAATCCGCGCGAGCTTCATACCGTGTTGATAATAAACACGCACAAACAGCCGACCAGAAATCGTTTCTTTCAGCCGTTGGTCTCGCCACAATCGTAATATATCTAGTTCTTCCGTCAACGGCGTTCCGTAAGCGACCGTAGCTACAAAGCAGGAAGATGAACTTGAATTTGGAGCGGAGTAGGTACTAGCACTAGAGGACGGTCTCGCTGGATGCGAAGGCTGTCTAGTCTCTGGGACGCTTTTATTTCTGCTGTCTGACGTCGGCTTAGAACGCGCCTTAATATCATTAAAAAAGTCGACATTTAATTTATAGCAGCTCGGATACTCCGTTTCCAATCGAGTCACAGAGCGATAAACTGCCTCTAGTGTATAAGTACTTAGATCATCCATTATGGTGTCAAAGTAATTACTTCTTTCATCATCATCCAGATCATGAGTCATCCAGAGCGAAATAAGCCTCGGGAACGCATTCGCCATTGCGGCGTCAGATTTCATGCGGGTAAATTCATCATGAACTATTTTATACTTTTTGCTCTGCTCCAGCGTCCGTTGAAGGATCTCTTTCCGAACTTCATATAAAGACGGGTAATGGATCATAACTCTTTTGATGGATTTGATCGTCTCGTGACTGTTGTATTTAGCGCTAAGGAATAAGCTCTCAAACATCCGATCCTCATACGTCTCAAACTCTTCCTCTGTTACCTCATCACCGAATAAGTATAGGAGGAAAATATTCTTGATTTCCCCGGCTACATCGTCATCCTCTTTCAAATTATCGTATTCCTCGTATAGCGGCTTCTTCTTGGCTGTCGATTCATGTAACTCTTGGATAAACGGATGCTCGGGATCTAGCGTAACGGCTCGCTCTGTCAGTAACACAGCCCACTTGTACATCTTGTATTCGTAGAGCTTGTATGCAAAATCCGCATATTGCATCGCTACATACTTCTTCTCTTCCTCGTGACGTTCGAGTATCGCTTCAATACGCAGGAATGTTGATTCAATACCCTGCTCATTCTTTTCTAATATCTCCATTTTAAGCAACTTAAATAGATAAATAAACGGATGAAAATCAGTTGAAGCAGACGCTCCAACTACTCTTTCAATGAGCGTCCTCGCTTCCTGCATTTGGTTCAAGCGCTGATAGAGATCTGCCAGTTCAAAAATAATATTAACGTTATTCGAGTCCAGTTCATAGGCTTTCAGAAACGAATGAATCGCTTCTTGGGGCCGTTCAAGCTGGTCAAGCGCAATCGCTAAATTAAAATAATAGGTTGCATTTCCGGGATTCTCATTCACAAGCCTTTCAAATTGCGGCAGTGCCTTCTCGAAGTCTTCCTGATACATTAAACAGAGTGCGTATTTATTCCTCGCAGTATCTAGATGAGGGGCAATCATAATCATTTTCCTGCAGCATTTTGCCGCCTCTTCGAAGCGCTCCTGCTCGATTAAGCGTTCGACTTCGTCCATTAGTTCGGTTATTTCCTCGCCATGCTCCGCCATTGTATCGTACTCCTGGCGGTTCTTCGGATCACTTAACGTTTCGTATGCTCTTCGAATTCGATTAAATTCCTCTGGATGCTTCTCTGGTGAGTATTGCCTGATTCGCTGGACGTATGCCCTCTTAATCTCTCTGACTGTGGCATTTCTATCTATTTGCAATATCTCATATAGTTCCAAACGCATCACCTACTTTCTCCTTCTGCTGCTAGAGATTGCTGATTACTATTGCTCCGATGACTAAGATGACAATCACGAGACAGCCTAAGCATGAAAGGATCGTTTTAATTTGTTCTGAATAAAAGTAAGCTACGAATCCTGCAATTATACCAACAATTGGTGTTGCAATAATTGACATTATAATACCAATTATAATCGCTAAAAGGATAGAACGTTTCGGTCGCTCCTCCTCGCCTTCGGTGGCTGAGGCCGCAACAGTATGTCCAGAGGAATATCCCCCGATTGAAGCGGCTGAGGGCGCCGATTGAATCTGTGCAGTCCGGGTTTCTACGAAAGCGATGACTTCAGGATCATCGTATAGATTCAGATCATTGATTAATTGAAGAAGCGGTTGATTAAATGGATGCGATAGCTCGAACTCCTCTAATGTCCCAACAAGGACCACAAGAACAGACTCACGATTCCTATTTGACGATGCTAGCTTTTTGATTTGGCGCTCTGCCATTTGAAACAGTTCATCCTCTTGGACGTAATAACCAATGAAAAATAAATCAACTAGTACATCTAAATCTTGTAGATCAAGCTCCTTCTTTCGCTCAATATAAGTAGTTAACGATTGAATCGATTCCCGAATACGTTCCAGCTGAAAACAAGTTCTACACAACCGGACCGCGTACACTGGATCATCCGGGTAGAGGCTCTTTAATCGTTCCCAATAGGGCAAGGCTTCGGAGTGGAGTTCCTGGAGGTCGTATAACGCGCCTAACAGGAACAGAACCGAGTCATCATTCGGATCCTCTTTCTCTAGACCATCAAGCAATATTCTAGCCTGCGCATAGTCTCCTTGCTTCATATAGCTTTGGGCCTGATTCAACTGGGATTCGTGCCTGTTTCCGCTGCGCAGCCTTTTGTCGTAGTCCGCGCGCTCCTTCGCCTTACTCAATACTTCGTATGCTTTTCGTATTAACTGAAACTGTTCAGGGTGCGATTCATTGGAATATTGTCTAATCTTCTGTGCGTATGCCCGTTTTATTTCAGCAGGCGTCGCGCTCGGAATCAATCCGAGTATGTCGTAGTAATTCTCGATCACAAGCCTTCACTCCAGTTCCAGTGCAGTAATAATGGAATCTGCCCGCTTACCAGTCCAATCGGTGCCATATTCATTTCGTAGCTTTTGGTAATAAAAAGTTGCATCATTAGTTCTACCATCTTCCATCAATGACGTTGCTTCCTGCAACATCAGATCATCAAGGTAGGGCGATTCCTGATAGACTAGCATGCCCGCTGAGCCTGCCCGTTCAATAAACTGTTGTCGGAGCGACCTAGCTTCTTCATTCCGCAGAATCTGCTCGAGAGCTTGAATCAGATAATACAAGGCGTCATCGGAATAATACGCAACAATCCCTTGTTCAAGAGATAATTCGAATGAATGAACAGCTTTCTCGTATTCCCCTTGTCTGTTGAAGCTCATCGCCTTGCGATATGCGTTAAGCGAGGCCGCTTCTCTGGCGCTCTCAACACTGCCAATCGCAGCTTCGATAGTTTCGGTTAAATGATTGGACTGTCCTTCTAACTGATTGCCTCGATCCTCTGCTGCAGTAAGTTGCTCTAAGATGGCTGTCTTCTCTGTCCGAAGTTTTTCCAGCTCTGCTTCCAAGACTTCAAGAGTCTCCAACTTTCCGTATGAGTTGGCACCTTCGCTGTTAATAGACATTTCCGCTACAGGCTGATCAACATCCGCACTGGAGTACTTAGGAAATTGTCCAGAAAACAATAGAAAAAGACCGATAGTTGCTACAGTCGCGAATGTTGCTGCAGACATCGCAGCGCGTCTTGGTGTCCACGAACCGAGTGGCCGGTTCTTACTAACTGTGCCTGACTCCAGTCCCAGTGTGTTAATTGTGTTGCGTAGTCTAACGGCAAATGGCATGATTTTAGCATGCTGTTGGCAATACATTGGCGCTTCAGCAAGCACATTAGCAGCCGCTGTGAGTTGACGGCTGCTGGCTAACATAAGCATATACCCGTAATAATAATCCACCGGTAATCGAACATGTTTGCCGGTTTCAAAGAGCTGCTTAAACAGTTCTTCCGATTGTGAATAAGATTGACGGCCAGCCTCAGTCAACGCAGCCAAATAGAGCTGCTGCAGCCGGCTGTATATTGGCAGTACAGCTTCGGTGAATTTTCGCTTTTCTTCGAATTCCTGCAGTTCCTCTGCCGGAACGAGTTTCCATATACTTAGCGCTTGGCTCGGCTTCCCTAGACCAAGCTTGATAGCCCCAAAAGCACGAAGCATATTCGTTGCTCTAACCCCCCGCTTATACAGATCGGTAAGTAAGCGTTCTGCTTCGTCCAGTCTTTCATCAGCAGCATAACGAAGCGCCTGCCGATATATTTCAGATTGTGTTTGCAATTGCACTGCCCCTTTAAACAAGTTCGATCAGAAGATCCGTTAGCTCTTCCTCCAGCCGCTTCACCTGTTGCACATCGTTTATACTAAGCGCCTGTTTAAGTTGAGTAAGCAACCGTTCAATCTTGGATTTGTTCGCAAAATCGACCTCATCCATTACCTTTTCCGCGCGGTAAATGACTGCCTTTACGTCTTTATACATGTCGGACTGTTCCCAGCCTTGCTCCAATCTTTCTTTGGCAGCGGCAACTTCTTCCTCTGACATACCCGTCGGATTCGTAATAACCATTTGAATGCTTTTGCCCGTGCTGAGAACTTTCGCTCCGACTTGCAGGATGCCATTGATATCGTAATGAAACTTTATTTCAATTTCTTCCTCACCAGCAGGCATTGCAGGTATTCCAGTTAATAGTTGACCTTGAAGAAAGATATTGCGTTCTGCGTATGGATCATCACCCTGATACACCTTGACTTCAACCTCAGTCTGATTATCGACTGCGGTATAATAAGTTTTTGTTTCCGTGACCGGAATTGTGCTGTTTCTTGTAATAATCGGATCGAAGAATCCTGGTACGGCTTGTCCGCCAATCATTCTTATGATATCTGTACCAAGTGTGTATGGACATACATCCGTCACCATCATCCCGGTCGAGGAATCAATCGCTCCACTTTTTATGCCCGCCTGTATGGCTGCTCCTAGCGCGACAGCTTCATCCGGATTAATGTCCTTCCGTGGCGCCTTGCCGAACTTCTTCGTAACCAGCTCTTGAATAAGAGGGATACGTGTAGAGCCCCCGACCAGGATAACCTGATCTATGTCTACACTTTCAAGACCTGCGTCCTGTAGCGCCTTTTCGACCTCGAGCAAGGTTGACTCTGCCATCTCTCGGACGAGCCTTTCGAATTGCGTTCTTGTAATTTCTTCTTCAATAGATACCGGAACGCCGTCTTTCATAGTTATGTACGGAAGCATCAGCCTCGCAGACACTTGACTTGATAACTGCTTTTTGACTAGCTCGGCCTGTTCTTTAATACGATATCGAATTTTCGCGGATTCCAGAGGTGATGGCGTCTCTAGAAGATCAATTTGCTTCTCCGCTTTCACTTTTGCTATCAACCAATCCGTAATGACATTGTCAAAATCCATTCCGCCCAGTTGATTGTTCCCTGCACTTGCCTTAACTTCAAGCACACCCTCAAACAATTCCACGACGGATACGTCGAAGGTACCGCCCCCAAAGTCATAAATTAAAATATGTTCTTCCTTTTCCATGTTCTCCAAGCCGTAAGCAATAGCAGCCGCGGTCGGTTCATTCAGTATTCTTTCAACCTTCAATCCCGCAAGCTCCCCGGCCTTCTTCGTTGCAATACGTTGAGCGTCGGAGAAATAAGCCGGGACTGTAATAACGGCTTCCGTGACCTTTTCGCCAATGCGCTGTTCCGCCCATTTTTTTAGTTCTCTCAGGATCATTGCCGATATTTCCTCAGGTCGATACGCCTGACCCGCAAGCTGCACCACTTCGTCCGTTCCCATCAGGCGTTTAACCTCGACTGCAACTCGGTCTGGGATGCTAGTAAGTGCTCCTTTGGCATTACTACCAACCGACGTCAATCCATTCAACTCTATAGAAACGGCGGAAGGCGTTGTTCTGTCGCCGTTTTCGTTCTCAATAATAACCGGCCTAGCACCTTTCATATATGCTATAGCCGAGTTTGTCGTGCCAAGGTCAATTCCAATGACCGCCATATTCACACATCTCCTTATCATCTACAAGACTGTAATGACCCTTGCTCTACGTATCACTTTGCCATTGTCACGAATTCTAAATCCTCGTTGAACGACTGTATGGACTGCGTACTTCGCAAGATCTCCATTGAGTTGTTCCTCGGGCAAAGTTCCAATTCCCTCCATAATTTGACCATCAAACAACAGACCTTCCACATTAATCTCTTCCAGGCCATAATCACTTAGTTTATTAAGCCCTTGCTTAATAACTCCCTCAAGACCCGACACCCAAGTCTCCCCTTTATCCGATACCGTTTGATAGACAAGATCGAGTAGATCAAAAATCTCAAGTACGAGTAGATATAATTGCTTTTGCTGTCTTTCATATTTAGATGTAATATCTTCCGTTTCGGAAGAAACACCCCCGATCCGTTCTCCTATCACCTCCAGTTTTTCCGACAATTCTTGAATCAGCTTAAAATTAAGCCGCTCTCCGCGTTTCATCATACTGCTGATTTCCTCCACAATTGCTGCAGCCTTAGAGTCCGTTTGTTCCAGCTCCAGAGATTCTTCGTCGCTGAAGTTGCATTCCGCCAATCTCTTAAGCTCTTCATCACAAAAGGTTAAAAACTCCGTGTCCATCGGCAATTCCTTTCCGCTTAGCAAAACTGCAAAGCTCGAGAATTTGTATTTCATAGCAGTTCTTACAGTAACAAAGAGCTCTCTCGAATAACCGTCCTTCTCAAGTTCATAGTAAACAGCTGGCAGTGAGCAAACATAGAAGTGACGATAGATGCTCATGACTTCAACAATCGTACCAGATACCGAAGCGGACTCCACGAATTCCTTCCAACGGGCCAACATCGCTAATACTCCCTTGATAACATCGAGGTGTGTATCGGCGCTTGCATCATGTCCTGCTCCACAGCTTTAATAATCGTTTCATCAATAACATCCAAATTGGATATTTTGCTATCACTCTGCTGGACTACATAGGATGCTTTATCTAATATCGCTTCCTCCAGCAGATTTCTTACCAGTCTGCCGTTACCATGTCTTTCGGGATTTTTGATGACCTGATCCTTTAGTAGTCGTCTAAAAATTACTTTGGCACCATCCGTCATTCGGAACTGCTTCTTCTGAAGTAGAGCATCCGAGATCTGCATCAGCTCAGGAATGGTGTAATCGGGGAAATGTATTTGATTATTAAACCTGGAATGAAGACCTGGGTTGGATTTCAGGAAATGCTTCATTTCCGCAGGATATCCGGCAAGCACGACAACAAACTCACCCCGCTTGTCCTCCATTGCCTTCACGATCGTATCGACTGCCTCAATTCCGAAGTCATTTCCATCACTACGTGTTAGTGCATAAGCTTCATCAATGAACAGAACGCCCCCAATTGCCTCCTTTATTCTTTCGGAGGTTTTCACAGCTGTCTGTCCAACATATTCCGCCACCAATTGTGAACGATCAACTTCAACAATATGCCCCTTCTTCAATACGCCGAGTGCTCGGAATAACTCCGCTAACAGCCGAGCTACCGTTGTCTTGCCGGTGCCGGGATTACCGCTAAATACCATGTGAAGTGAGATCGGCTCTTGTTTATACCCCTGCTCCCTACGCATTCGGTCGAATACTATCCAGTTGGAAATTTCACTCATTTTCTGTTTCACTGAAGCAAGGCCTATCAGACTAGCAATCTCGCTGCGGATCTGTTCCATAGTGCGCTGATTCTCCATGATGCCGAAGTCTACTGGGTATAGCTCGCTCAACTTAATCTCCATCTGATCCAGCCAGCCCATCATATGCAGATATGGATCATCCGGCCCAATTATACTTGCGTAGGCTTGCATGGAAAAGCGCGCACGCCGAATGGCAGCTATAGCTTCGTAAAGATTCGTTTTTGCAAAGTAACGCATGTTGTCCTCAATGCTCTTGTCTACGAGCAAGGAGCAGTTAGCCAATGTTAGATGTGCGAGCTTCATATGTATCGCAGGATCATCTGACGAGAAGCTTAGAGAAGCTTCGAGCTCCCTCTCTGCCTCTTGAGAACGGCCGCTCTGCACAAGCCGGTCTGCCAGCTTATGATGCCAGCCAGCCATTTGATTACGGCAACTCTGCCATGCTCTCAAGCCCTGGCTGCGTTCCTGTTCCTCCTGTGCGCCTTCAAAAAAAGACTCGATCTTTTGTAAGCATCGAGAAGCTCGTAGGAAATGGAACTTAATCATGCCCTCATTCCATAACTCCAACGATGATCGAACATCCTCTGCTATCTCCTCGAAGGATTCAATGAGCAGAATCAGCCTTTGCTTCATAGGTCTCCGCCCTTACAATTCGACATAATTCCCTATGGACAATTCGACATTTAGGATATAATCCCTGCAATACTATTATTTTAGTTTAAAAAGTAGTAATAAAAAATATTTAGAGTTTCATAATAATTCCACTATAGATCCTTTGGACCAGGTACTCGGGGCTCATGCCTCCATTCGTGTCACATAGCTACTGTTTTTAAACATGAGATTATAAACAAAATGGACTCCGAGATGAGACTATCGGAATCACTAACGTTTGTTGTATGTATTCATTCGCAACTAGATGATTATATCTACGCGATAGTGATTCCAACTGCCGTGATAACTCACAGACGGAATTCTCTTGTAGAGTTCTGGGATTGAAAGTATAAATGGCGTAAGAAGATAGAAGAAGCAGATGGCTCTTGTCGAGGCCATCTGCTTCGCTGCTCTTGCTTATGCAGGTACCGCACAAATCTCCATATGATCAGGTCCATAGATGACTAGCGCATTCAACTGCTGACCGTAGGCGCAGCCTCCGTCGATCCCGATCTTCCCCTCTCCGAACCACACATCCGGCTTGCCGTGCAGCTCGCTCGTCCTCGTATGCCCGAAGATGACGGTCTTCCCCGTTGCGGTCGGCTGCGAGAGGAACGGTTCCTTCCTATACAGAAAATCCCGCTTAGGCTGTTCCTTCCAATTGTCCGCATACCTAGGATGAATGCCCGCATGCACATAGATGAAGTGGTCGTCCTCGTAATAATACGGTAGACCGTTCATGAACGTAAGGTGATCGGCATAGCGGCTGCTTACGACTTGTCGAAAAGCTTCGAGCATTGCGCCCGCACCCGCGTAACTCTCCATCGTCTGCTGTCCGCCATGCGTCATGAATTTCTCCGATACTAACGGGTTCTCGGCATTCACGACTTCTACGAATCGTTCATCATGATTGCCCTGCAGCGCAATCGCGCCATCCTCTCGAACCAGCCGTTTGACCTCCTCGACAACCAGACGGCTGTCAGGACCGCGATCTACGTAATCCCCTAACAAGATGAGAGAATCTTTATGCGGTTTATAATTAACTTCATTAATCAACTGCAGGAATGGCTTGATGCAACCATGAATGTCGCTGATCACGAGGGTCCGCTTCGTGTACAAGCGCGCCTATCCTTTGCGCTTCATGAAGTCCGCCATGAAGTCCGCCAGCGCTTGGCAGGCTTCTCTTGGTACGGCATTGTAGGTCGAAGCCCGTAATCCGCCTACGCTGCGATGTCCGGCAAGACCGATGAAGTTAAGCAGCTTCGATTCTTCCAGGAATTCGCGCTCCAGCTCTTCATTCGGCATGCGCCAGGTGACATTCATGTCCGAACGATGCTCCGGATGGATGATCCCCTTGTAGAACCCGCCGCTCCCGTCGATCGTATCGTACAGCAGTCCGGCCTTCTCCTGGTTCAGCTGCTCCATCGCGGCCAAGCCGCCCTGCTTCTTCACCCATTGCAGCATCAGATTCGTCATGTAGATCGCATGAACAGGAGGCGTGTTGTAGAGCGACCGATCCTTCACGAACGTCTCGTAGCGCATGATCACCGGAATGTACGTCGCAGCTCGCTGTAACAGTTCGTCCTTGAGGATGACAGCCGTTACGCCTGCAGGACCAAGATTCTTCTGCGCACCGGCATAGATCAGCGAGAAGCGGTCGAACGGAAGCGGTCGGCTGAGAATATCGCTCGTCATGTCCGCGAATAGCGGCACGTCGCCAGTCTCTGGCAGCGCGTTATACCGCGAGCCCTCGATCGTATTGTTCGTCGTAATATGCACATAGGCAGCTTGCTCCGATATTTGAATATCGCCCGAATCCGGTATGCGCTGCCAGCCGTCCGCCTTGGAGCTTGCCGCTATATGCGTGCTGCCAATGAACTTCGCTTCTTTGTACGCTTTGTCCGAGAAACTGCCCGTCAGCACATAGTTCGCTGTCGTGCCCGGCGTCAAGAAATTCATCGGCAGCAGCGCGAATTGCGTGCTTGCGCCTCCGCCCATGAACAGGACGTGGTACTCGCCTTGCTGGAGACCGAGCAGCTCCAACAGCAGCTGCTGCGTCTCGTCGTTCATCTGCTGCACGTACTTGCTTCTGTGCGACATCTCCATGAT
Source organism: Bacillota bacterium (assembly GCA_023386495.1). Classification (GTDB taxonomy): domain Bacteria; phylum Bacillota; class Bacilli; order Paenibacillales; family Paenibacillaceae; genus Paenibacillus_I. Next base: position 42,494 of record JAEWJS010000164.1, read on the forward strand.
GGAGAGTCCCATCTGCTCGTGGTCCACCAATTGCTGCTGTGCCTCTTCCAGCACCTCCAGCGGCAGCGCCGCCGGTCCGGGGTTGAATACATACGCTCGCTTCGTCATCTCTCGTACTCCTCCTTGAATCGTATGGGTGTATAAATACAAAAAGCGCCCTCATCCGATTGGGACGAGGAGCGCTAGCTCGCGGTGCCACCCAATTTGAGCCGCCTGTTCGGACGGTCTCCAACTTGGTTCCGCGATAACGGGCGGGCCCGGTTTACTTAGAATGGCGCCATTCTTGGCGTAAACGCCTCCGAGTTGGATTCTCATCATCGGCAAGATTGCTGGATTAATATTGATGATTATAATAGCTAAAATATGGGGGATGGTCAAGCGTTTTTTTCCTCTTGCGTATGCGGCTTGGTGCCGCAAGCCATGAGGAAGATCATCATCGCATACGCATCGCTGGAATGACTAAGCTGTTCGGAGGCGCGGCTTAACTGTTCGAATTCCTCATTCGTAATCATTCCCCTGTTGCGGAAGCCAGCGAACCTTCTGCTATCGAATTGCTGCTTGAATCCTTCGATCCCATGCAGGTCGCTGTGCTGAACGACTGCATCTAGATCGACGTCAGCGAAACCTGCTTGGGCGAGCAGTCTAGGCAGGCTTCTGCCAATCAGGCGATTCCCTCCGCGCGCGGCCGCACTCGCCGCGATCTTACGCAGAATCGACGGCAGCACTTCCAGGTCGGGGTGAACCACACCGAATAGGCCGTCATCCAGATCGATAATGACCAGCTTGCCGCCGGGCTTCAGCACGCGGTGAATTTCTCTAGCCGCTTCAAGCGGATGATGCAGATGCAAGAACAATAACCTTGCAATCGCGAAGTCATACTGGCCGTCAGGGAGCCCCGTCTCCATGACGGAGGCTTGAACGAACGCGAGATTGGGCCGGTTTGACAACCTTGTCCGCGCATAATCGAGCAGCTTACCGTCAACCTCTAGCGCAGTGACCGGGCTGTCTGGCAGATGATCGAGCAGTTGCTCCGTTACGAACCCCGGCCCGCTCCCCAGCTCGAGTACACGCATTCCATTTTGCAGCCCGAACCACGCTAAGTGCCGGAGTTCTTGCCGCCATCCCATGCTCGCTTGCAGTTTCAGTCGCTCCATCTCTTCCTCGAATGAGAGTGCGACTCTACTAACGTTATACGTGGACTGGAAGTCCTTCATCTATTCCCCTCCATTGCGCATCCATCAACGATTGTCACTGAAATAACGAATGAGTTCCTCATTGACCGTTGCTGCTTGTTCGAGATTGATGCCGTGCCCTGCGTCAGGAATGATTTTATAACAGATCCGGTTATGCTCCAATTCCCTGATCGCTCCCGGGTAGTTGGACATGCGGTCATATTCACCGATCAAGTAGAGGGCTTTCTCTCGCAGAATCGCGAGTTCTTCTTCCTTGAAAATCCTGTATTTGTGTCGCATCATTGCTCGATTGTTGAAGTAGGTCAGCAGATAGGTCCAGTGCGAGAGAATCTCCGGATGGTCCTCGAACACGGTCGAGCGGCTAGGAGCACACATTTTTCGAAATAGCCTTCTTGTTGTTCTGTCGGATACGGGGAATAGTGCCTCAGGGAGAAAAAACAGCATCGTCCGCAACACATTCACTTTGACTCCGCCTGCCATCCCCACCATCCGATCGACCCTAGCCGGATAACGAATCGTGTAATAGCTAGCTAGATACGATCCATTGGAGACGCCCGCAAGATTGACGCGATCAAGCCCGTAATGCTCCCGGATCTTGTCAATCCAGGACGCTTGATCAAAGTCTCGCGAGAACCGGTCATTCGGCACGCTCTTGCCCGGACCGCCGATCGTATCGATCGCATAGATCGCGAAATGTCTGGAGAGTTCAGCGATATTATAGATCCACATGAGTGCCGAATTGTCTCCGACACCATGGAACAGGAATAATGGCGCATTGTGAGTTTCGCCGGCTTGGATCACATGGGTTAGACCGAATGTCGTCTGAATCTCCGCCTCTTGATAGGGAACGCCCCATTGCTCCAGCAATCTTTGATAAGATGCCAGAACAATTTCTTTGCCTGCTTCCTTCTTGTATGGGTTCACCATCGGACATATTGCCTCTCCTTTTGTGTTGCACTATACGCTCATGCTCGCGCTTACGCCGATCGTTCGGCCTAGCAGCGCCAGTACCCACGAACGAGTGCGGTTTTTCGCATTCGTTCGGCCCAGTAGCGTCAATCCCGGCGAACGAGTGCGGTTTTTCGCATTCGTTCGGCCCAGCAGCGATACAACCTCCGAATGAATTCGAGTCCCTCTAGGTCTTCAGGTCTTCATCCCTCATGCGCATTAAATTGAGGATGCAAAATGGCAGGCTTTTCACGATTCCGTGCTATCGCGCTCGATATACCCGAACGACACTCGACTAGGAAGGTCTTCTGCCTCCTGATAGGCTGCTCGCAGATCAGGCACATACTGTCTCGTCAAATGGATGCCCTCGATGATTCTATAGATGTTCCCAAGGTCGTCAGCAGGTAGTGCCTCCAGCTCTTCCAACGTCATGCCGATCTGCCTACCATGAATGCGCGTCAGACCTTCCTCAAGGAGCTTCCGATCTTCCGCTGACAATCGTTCATACGCTTTCTGAACAACCTTCGCATCACAATCCATGCGTCATGCTGCCTCCTAACCCTTCACAATGTAAACGTTGTCCCCTGTTCGCACCTCACCAGGCTGTACAACGGATGCATACAGGCCGAATAACGTCCCCATCTCATCGCTGACTTTCCTCAAGATGGCTGGATCCCGCTCCAGCGTATCCGGATCGATCGTAATCATCATGCATCGCTCGCAAACTTCAACAACCTCGACAATCGCGTCACCGATGACAAGCTGTTGCCCAATCAGCGCCTCATCCTCCATGGCGTCATCCTCTTCGAGTGCAACCACCAGATTCGCGCGAAAACGTCTGCGATCAACCGGATACCCCAGCAAATTCTCCAGCCTGCGCAACATACGATCCGTGATCAGAAGCAGGCCTCCCGCATCCACGGCCATGAGCGAATCGCCATCAGGCTCGCACCGCAGCATCGTGATCGCACGCTTCGTCTGCGGCTGGATCTCTGCTAAAAATTGCTCGTTCCACGCATGGACTGTCCCATCCGGAGCGGTCACTTGCACGCTCGGGAGTCCGATCCCCCCAACCTCGTACGCAGCTTGATAGGATAATAGCTTCGGCAGCTCCCGTGCCGTAAGATAACGGTCCCAGCCCTCGATCCCCTTTTCGATGAATGCATGGATTCGGTCGCCGTACACGCCGTATGCCTCCAGACGAACACTCGCAAGCTCTTCGCCTGCCATCGATTTTACGGGGTACCGCGCAATCCCCGTAAGTTTGCCGATCAACTGCCGATCCATTCCATCCCTCCCTTCTCCATCGACGATGCTCTCGCTATCACCAGGTAATAACAGTTCGTTACTTTGAGCCCCAGTGGAGATGCATATTGGTCAAAAATCCCCGCCACGTCCCGCATGCATGCTTCCCACACATCTTCGTGCAAGCGCCGGCTCTGTCCGAAGCACTTCTTAATCAGCACATCCTCCGGGGTAGCCAAGTACTCCGTCTCCTCTAACAACTCGGCTCTTATATCCATTAGCCCGGAATGCGCCAACTCCAGCTCGGGCAGAATGTCGCTCGGCTCGGGGTACGGTGCAGGATGATACAGTCCCGGAAAAACCTCACGGAGTAAACCGTGGCTCCCGGCATGATAGAGTGCCATAACTACTCCGTCAGGCTTAACGACTCGATTCCCTTCCGGAACCAGTGTTTCGGTCCTTTCTTGGTATAGGCAAGATCGAAGCTTCTATCCGCGAAAGGCAGTTCTGCATTGCCGTCGACAACCATGAACCGAATATGGCGCGCGGCATATTCGGCATTGGCCGCAGCAATGAAGGTCTCAGATGTGTCGATTCCGGTCACTTCCTCTGCCACCGAAGCAAACATACCTGCAAATTCGCCATGCCCGCAGCCAATTTCGAGAATCTTGCTGCCCCGAGCTACTTCAGACAACCTGTCCGCGAATATCGACTCGGCAGTCGGTCCCTCGAACCGTGACTTCCAGGGGTATTGATAGATGCCCGATTCGCTTCCTAATTGCGCATACCATGCATCGCTATGCGGGGTGACCCACTCGGCATGCTTCATGGGATCGAACAATCGTCTCCCTCCCTCAACCCAAGAATCTAATCTCGTTCACTACGCCGGACGGCAAGAACCCGACATTCCGGTAGACGCGATTCGAGTCGGGATTCAGCTGATCCGCATACAGCATCGGGATCAGCTTCTCGCTGTGCAGGATGCTGCATAACGCCGAGACGATCGCGCTGGCGTACCCATTTTGCCGATGCGGCGGCGGGGTGTAGACCGAATTGATTCTGCCATATCTACGTGACCGATGCGCAAGGTTCGCCATCGACACGATTTTGTTCTCGATGGTCCAGACGTACAGCTTACCGCTGGAGCACATCCATTCCGCAGCAGCAAGATGGCTCTCCGCATTGGACGGTGTTCCATATGCATCCTCTTGGAAGCCGGCCAGGAACGCCGCAATGACTGGTGCATCCTGCCGATTCGAGACCCTCAGTCGTCCCGCAACAACCGGTCGGTTAGGAACATTCGGGCAGGTGTACGATTCCATCCCCATTCGCGTCTCATAGGATGTCCGACGCTCAGCGCTATACCGCTCAGCGAAAAGCTTCGCCGTCCGCGCCGTTCCCGTCACGCCAGGCAACACGATGTCGCGTTTCACTAGCGCTTCGACCAACTGCTGAATCAGCCGCTCTCGTTCGCTGTCGTTAGCCTGTTCCGTAATCCACAGCCATGCGTTATGTCCCGGCGTCTGTGCGAATATGACCCATCTTCGCCTGCTCGTCAAGCACAAGGCTTGCTTCGATTCGGTAATGAGGTGAAGAAGATTGTAGGCTGCCTCATCTTGCAGGAATGCAGGCAGCTCCAGCACGGCATCTTCCATGGTGAATTCAACGATCATGCTTACCTCCGCCTTCTGCTTTTGTCGCCAGGATGAAGAATCGATGCTCCCTGCTCTCGACATAGCCAATGTTCTCGACATCTCCTTGCATTTCACAGAGTCGATCATAGCAGCGCTCTACCGAGAATCCCGGAAACTCCCATTCGATGATTTTTGCATAATAGACCAGTGCTCCGACATCGTAGAATCGGAGGATCGGGTAACATTCCTTCCCTTCCTGGATCGCGAAACCGGCATCAAGAAGCTGGCGTGACGCAGACATCAAGCTGAACGCCGGATCCGTTGTCCGTGACACTTCTTCGCCTATCAATCGATGCGTGAGCGCGAGATTGTTCTGTCCTCCTACTTGCTGCGTGATGAACAAGCCTCCCGGCTTCAGCACGCGATAGACTTCTTGCGCGTCGAAAGATGCTTGGCGGTTAATCACGAGATCAAAGAATGTATCCGCGAAAGGCAAATCGTCATCATCCGTTACATGCCGTACCGTAATGCCATGCATGGGCAACCGCTCCAGGCACAGCTCATAATTAGGCAGATAAGATTCCGTTGCATAGGTGCGCCCGCTTGGCGGCGATAGCGACAGCAGCAATTCACCGCCGCCGGTCCCCATATCCAGCATCGTGTTCTCCGGCTTCAGATGCGATAGAACAGTGCCGCGATAATCCCAGTCCAAGCCATGTTCCGAAGTGCGATCCTCGATATAGGAAAAGTCCCAGCCTGCAAATATCCTTCGCTCCTCGTTCAACCATATTTCTCTCATCATTTGTTCGTTCATGTTCATCTACCTCTCCACATGTTCGTTATGATCTGTGCATGCGAATCGGTGCAGCTTATTGATAACGCGCTGTCGAGCCCGATACAATCCGTTATCAGATCGACTGCACCGGGCAGATACCGAAGGTCTTCGTTGTTATCATCTTGTGTCACCTCTGTTTAATAAGTTAGACCCACTCTGCCCGATGCTCCCGAATGAATTGGATGTCGCGCTGGTAGTGTTCGAGATGCCCCTCATCGATCATTTTCTGAAAGGCAGCATCGCCTTCGTTGCATTTTCTAATCATCGTGTTACATAACCCTTCTAGCCGCAGCAGCACCATATCGATATAATCTGCATCCGTTCCGATTCCATAGGATTCCAAGAATAGCGCGACTCGTTGCTTCACGCGGTTCGCATGCTGCAATGAATCGTATTCGACGACTTCATCGGACTCGGACAGGTAGAACCTGCTTAAGGGGACGCAAGTATATAAGGTATACGCCACATCCCATAGCCGCGGCCCGGGTCCAGCAACATCGTAATCGATAATGCCTACCGGTCGCTCATTCTGAAAAATAATATTGTAGATCGCAAAATCATTATGACACAGTACTTCGAAAGGCTTCGGCGTGTTGTCGATCGGCTCCCAGCTTTCGTCCACGGTAAAATCTTGCACGGCATCATGGTACTGTCGAAGCATTTTCGCAATCTCGGTCAAAGCAGCATCGGACCACATGTAGGATTTTAACGGATAATTACCGGCTTCTCCTTCAATATAGGATAAGACCTCTCTCCCTTTATCATCGATGCCCAAAAATTTCGGCGCATAACGAAATCCCTTCCGCTCTAAATGCTGAAGCAGTGTATGGACCTTGACGCTTCCTGGTTTCATGTCGCGTCGAACGGTATCTCCCGTACGATATACGTTCGAGACGTTGCCGCCTGTTAATAACTCCTCGTTCTGTTGATTCGACATGCGCTGTACCCCCGGTTATGCGTTGTGTTCGCGTCTTATGTAACATCCAATACCGTCACTTGACCATCGCCATCCGTCACGACATATCGCTCAATGATTGGGAAAATGGACGTCAGTTCCTCCTCTGTCATCGCGCTGGTATCCATTACGAATTGCGAATAATACGTCAACTCTTTATTCTTCCCGATTCGGTCATCGACCGTAATGAGCTGGGGATTCGTTATCATGAGAGATGCGAACGGTTCCGATACGATCGGTATGATCTGTTTGATCTCGTAAGTCGTGCCGCCGGGATTATGCAGCGTAATCGAGAATTCTACCGTCGACTGTTCGCTTGGCTCGCCAGAAATTTGTTCGCTGTACCCGCTTAGATACAATGGCCTGGCTTCGCCTCGATTCTCGTTACCGACAGCGAAGATGAGGATGAAGATCCCTACTGCAAGGAGCAGGACCCCTATCCTTCTCTGCCTATTCCAAATGTCGGTCCGTTGCATAGTTCACCTCTTCACCTTTAGATCCAGTTGCGGAATGTTTGATAACTCAGCCGTATTTCTTCTCCCAGCGATCGGACCACTCTTGATAGGTCAAGCCCGTCACTTCCTCTAACGTCTTGCCGTCGAGCGAATACGGCCATCCCATCAGCAATGCCCCTTGTTGGACCGGGAATGAGGTGCCGCCGATCACCTTGCCTTCGCACATCATGACTGCGATATGCGTCTCCCGCTGATAGATCGCTTCCAGCGGATGATTACGCACGGTGAAGCCATACACGGCTATTTCTTTTCCGATATACGAATCCGGCTCTTCCTTCTGAACGCCCCACGTCTGTTGATAGAGCACGGAATCTTCGCTGCCGTACAATTTGCTCCCGTCTAGTACGTACTTCTTAACCTTGTCGTCTCGGGTGATAATCGCATAACCCTGCTTCTCAACGTACTGCTCCGCTGTTCTCTCATCGCTAACGACATCATTCCTGCATCCCGCAGCGATCACGATTGCGGTTACGATCATAATGGCAAGGATATTCACTCGCATTGGTTACTCCATCCCCCCCGATCCGAACCTATTGCCAGATAATCAGCTAAGAATAGGATGATTATTGAATTATATTCTACAATGTTTTCCAAATTCCCTGCCAATCGCTTCATACCGGCCGTGAACGGAAAGAAAACCCCTACCGGCTATGCCGATAGAGGCTCACTAGGCTCGACTGTATCAAGTTACTCCACCACGACGCCCTTCTTCACGATCACATTCGCGTACAGCGCGCTTTCACCTGTCGCCACTATGGCGTATGCCTGCTTGGCACGCTCGTAGAAGGCGAAGCGTTCGACCTGCTCGAACGGCTCCGCAATGCCGGCGCGGCGTTCGATGATCTCGCGATACGTCCCCCAGATCGGCGTCTCGACCTTGTCGCCCGGCACTACCTGCATGAGAGCGGCAGGCTTCTCGACATACGGATCGAGCGGCATCAGCTGGAGAATGGCATCCAAGAGGGCCGGCACATCGTGACCATCCGCGCGAATGAGGCGCTGCGCATGGCTCGCTGCCGGAAAATTGCCGTCCGCCAACACCAGTTCATCGCCATGCCCCATCTCCATTAACACTTTCAATAGTTCAGGCGACAATACCTTCGGAATTCCTATCAGCATTCAAACCGCTCCTCACCATAATAACGTTCTTACTCACGTTTTATTGCAGCTCCCGATAGCGTGCGTATGCCGCATCCCACGAATCGCCGCTCTCAGGTTTATATACCTCGACCGGGAACGATGCCGCAGAGAGCCTGCGTGCTTCTTGCAAGTCTGCGCATTCGCCGAGCGCGATCAACTGCACCAGCATGTTGCCGATTGCGCTAGCCTCCACCGGGCCAGCCCAGACTGGGCGGCTCAGCGCATTCGCCGTGAAGCGGCATAACAGCCGGTTCTGGATGCCGCCGCCGACCATATGCAGTCCCTCGAACCGTTCGGCTGTCAGCTGTTCCGCTTGCTCAAGCGCTTCGCGATAACGGAGCGCCAAGCTCTCCAGGATGCAACGGACGACCTCTCCCCGCGATTCCGGAACCGGCTGACCGGTCTCCCGGCAATAACCCTGCACCTTCTGAAGCATGCCGCCCGGCGCATAGAAACGCGGATCGTCCGGCGCGATGAAGCTGCGGAACGAGGCTGCCGCTTCGGCGGCTTCCACGAGCTCCGCGTATGAGCTCGAACCGCTCCCCTCCTCATCCCACTCCCGCTTGCATTCCTGCAGAATCCATAACCCCATGATGTTCTTGAGCAGCTGATAGCGTCCGCCGACGCCGCCCTCGTTGGACCATTCCATCGCCTGTGCCTCAGGCGTGACGATCGGCTCCTCGCGCTCCGTGCCGAGCAGCGACCATGTGCCGCATACGAGGTATGCGAACGTACCGGTCGGACGTGCCGGGATCGCCGCGACCGCCGACTCCGTATCATGCGTGCCTACCGCAACAGCCTTCATCGCAGGCACGCCGAGCTCTGCCCGTACCTCGCGCGTCAACGATCCGACAATGGTACCCGGCTCGACCGGCTCGAGGAATAACCGAGCGGGAATGCCGAGCCTTTCCATCAGCTCAGTATTCCATCTCCGCGTACCCGGCAGCATCAGCTGCGTCGTCGTCGCCATTGTATACTCGCAGGACCGCACCCCGGTCAAATAATAGACGAGCAGATCCGGCGTCAAGAGCAGCGTCTCCGCGCGATCCAGCTTCGAAGCATTCGCATGGCGCATGGCATACAGCTGATAGAGCGTGTTGAACGGCATGAATTGAATCCCGCTCTCCCGATAGAGCAGCTCGCGCTCGACCAGCTTACCGACCGCCTCGATCATGCCGTCCGTCTGCGCATCCCGGTAATGGTAGGGATTGCCGAGCAGCTCGCCGTCCGCATCGAGCAGCCCGAAGTCGACGCCCCATGTATCGATGCCGAAAGTGCGCGGAGCATGACCGGCCTGGCATGCAAGCTGGATGCCGCACTTCACCTCATGCAGCAGCCGTAGAATGTCCCAATGCAGACGGTCTCCCACTTGAATCGCATGATTCGGAAAACGGTGCACCTCGCTCACTTCCAGCCTGCAGCCCTGTTCATCCTCCAGCAGACGCCCTATTAGCGCGCGGCCGCTGCTTGCGCCCAAGTCGAATGCCAGAACCGACACATGTTTGTTCGGATCCATTACCGCTGTCAATCTGAAGCCCTCCTCCCAGCTACCGCCTGCGCTTCGACGACTACTTCATTTTCTGCAACAGCTCAATCCGATACGCCTCGCTCTCGAGCGATGCGATCTCTTCGAACTCTTCATCCGTCAGTACCTTGGGCTTGCGGATCGCTTCCGCGATCAGATAGATCTTCGCGCTCTCTTCCACGACCTCGGTCCGATAGTACGCTTCGCGCAGATTGCGCCCCGTCGTGACGAGGCCATGATTGCCGAGCAATACCGAGCTGGCGACGTTCACAGTCTCAACGTACGCATCTGCAAGCTTATCGGTCGTCGGCAGCACGTAGGGCACGTACAGCGTCTTCCCGACAAGCGCCGCCTGATCCGGGAACATGATGGGCAGCTCTCGCTCGACGAGCGTAAAAGCGATGCAGTACGGCGGATGCGTATGGACGATGGCACCGATATTCGGGTTGGCGCGGTACGCATAGAGATGCATCAACACCTCGGACGACGGCCGAAGTCCGATATCCGTTATATCGCCTGTTGCGATATCGACCTCGATCCACTGCTCCGGCTCGATCTCGTCTAGCGCGAAGCCGCTCGGAGACAGATACATCTTGCCCTCATGCTTCGCGCTGATATTGCCTCCCGGGCCGACGACGAGCCGATTAAGGACGATCTTGCGGGCGTACTTGCACAATTCTTCACGTACGGCGCTGCTGCTGCTCAACGGCATGGTTCTGCTCCTCCTCTACGTATACAGCGGTCCAAAATTGCTGCAGGCACGATAATCGGCGCTCTCCAGGTCAGCCGTGCCGAACAGCCCCCACGCCCGCGGCCGGAAAATCCGTTCTTCCGCCACGTTATGCATATTGACCGGGATACGAAGCATGGCGGCCAGCGTAATTAGATCGGCGCCGATATGGCCATAACTGACCGAACCGTGGTTCGCGCCCCAGTTATCCATGACGTCATAGACGGTACGGAACGCGCCCTGCCCGGTGATGATCGGGGCGAACCAGGTCGTCGGCCAAGTCGGATCTGTACGTCCGTCGAGCACGTCATGCACGTTCTCAGGCAGATCGACCGAGTAGCCTTCCGCGATCTGAAGTACGGGCCCGATGCCCTTCACGATATTCAGGCGCGACATCGTCATCGGCATGCCGCCGCGCGTCAGGAAGTCGGAGGAATAGCCGCCCCCGCGAAAATATTCCGCCGAAGCCGGACGCCATGAGGTCGCTTCCAGACACTTGTTCGCTTCCGCTTCGCTGATCTCCCAAAATGGCTTCAACGCAGGCTTGCCGTCCCGCTGCTGCTCGCCCGTCCCGTCAAGAGCGGCTGAGCCGGAGTTGATCAGGTGGATAATGCCGGCCGCTGCATGACCGGTCAGCTGATGACCCGTCACGCGAGACACCGATTCAGGGCTCCAATACGTCCGCACGTCCGCGAAGATCTGTGCCGTGTTCGTCAGCAGATGGCCGAACAGCATGACCACGCCGTTCAGGCTGTCGTTCTCGGTCGCGACGAGGTACGGCGCACGAATGCCGTTCCAGTCGAAGGACGAATTCAGAATCGCTTCCAGGAAGTCGCCGTTCGGGAAGTGGTCCGTCCACTGCCGCTGCCCTTGGAAGCCGGACAGAATCGCATGGTGGCCAAGCGCCTCCTCGCCGAAGCCAAACTCCGCCAACTGCGGATTGCCGACCATCAGGTCGCGGGAAATCATCGTCATCTTCACGACCGTCTGCCAGTCCTTATCCTTCTGCTCGCGGCTCTTCTGCAGCTCGGCCGGATTGTTGTCCGGGCCTTCGACGCAATGCTCGCGCACCCACGTAAGCGCTTTCTCGAATTCCGCGGGATCGTAGATGCTTTCGTCCATGCGACGCACGAATTCCGTCATGTCGATGTACTCCGTCCGCATGCCTAGATAGTCCTGGAAGAATGCGTCATTCACGATCGAACCCGCGATGCCCATCGATACGGAGCCCATCGACAGATACGCCTTGCCGCGCATATAGGCAACGGCTAGACCTGCGCGCGCGAATGCGAGCAGCTTGCCCTTCACGTCGGCCGGTACCTCGGTCGCGCCAGCGTCTTGTACCTCTTCGCCGTAGATGCCGAAGGCTGGCAGACCCTTCTGCGCGTAGCCGGATAACACCGCGGCCAAGTAGACAGCGCCTGGACGCTCCGTCCCGTTGAAGCCCCACACTGCCTTTGGAATCGCAGGATCCATATCCATCGTCTCCGTGCCGTAACACCAGCACGGCGTCACCGTGATCGACACGCCGACGCCGGCCTTCGCGAATTTGTCCGCGCATGCAGCCGCTTCTGCCACGCCGCCGATGCACGTATCCGCGATGACGCATTCGACCGGCTCGCCATTCGGATAGCGCAGGTTGGCGGACAACAGCGCTGCCGTCGCCTTGGCCATGTTCATCGTCTGCTCTTCAAGCGATTCGCGTACACCCTTGCGGCGGCCGTCGATAGTAGGACGAATACCGATCTTCGGGAAACCTTGCGGATAACGATTATTATGCGCTGACAATGTTAATCCCTCCAAGTTCTGAGTGATGTTATCGATAACATTAACCTACCAACTGAAGTGGTTGCTGTCAATGGCTAAATGCAGGTAAGATGAAAATAGCATAAATCGACAAGGAGCTAGCAACCATGGCTACCATCTACGATATCGCCGCCAAGGCGAATGTGTCCGCGATGACGGTCTCACGAGTCATCAACGACACCGGCAAGGTCAGCGAGAAAACGAGGGCGAAAGTCCGCAAAGTAATGGAGGAGCTCAACTACGTGCCGAATCAGACAGCGCGCAGTCTCGTGCTCCAGCAGACGCGGACTTTGTTCCTCTTGATCGCGGATATCATGAATCCGTTCTATACGACGCTCGCCCGCGGCGCCGAGGATGCCGCGCGCGCGAACGGCTACCGCCTGCTGTTCGGCAACAGCGACGAGAACTTGGATAAGGAAGCGGAATATATCGATACGATTCTCACGACGCGCGCTGACGGCGCGCTCATTGCGCCGGCTGGCGACCCTTCTCTTCCGCATATGGAGAAGCTGCGGACGCATAACGTGCCTGTCGTCTTGCTCGACCGCGAAATTCCCGGCATGGCATGCGATATCGTGCTTGGCGACAGCGAGGAAGGCAGCCGGATGCTCGTGCAGCATCTGATCGATCAAGGCCATCGCAGCATCGCCATGGTCAACGGTTCGGTGTCCATCTCCAGCGCGCGCCACCGTCTCGCCGGCTATCTGGAGGCGATGAAGCAGAACGATCTGCCCGTCGCGGAGAGCCGCATCCACGAGACGAGCTTCGGTCCGATCAACGACCTGACCGCGATGGAGGACTGGTTCGCTCGCCTGGACCCGAAGCCGACGGCAATCGTCGCCGGCAACAATGTGCTCGCTGCCGAGATGCTGCGGCTCTTGCACGCACGCGGCCTGAACGTGCCGCAAGACATCTCCCTCGTGTGCTTCGACGATTTCGGCCCGTTCTCCGAGCCGGAGCCGTTCATGACGGTAGCGCGCCAGCAAGCTTATGAGTTCGGCTATAAGGGAACGCAGCTCCTCTGCGAGCGAATCGAGGACCGCGAAGGGAAGCTGTCCGAGCGCCGCATCGTGCTGCCGGCCGACCTCGTCGTGCGGCGTTCTGTGCGGCCGATTTCGTAACGACGGCCACGGTTACTCCCTCGCCTTCCCTGTCGGATCGATGATCAGCTCGTGCAATGCGCCATCCGCTAACTCCTCGAAAATCAACGTCATGTCGCCGTTCGGGAACGGAATGGGGAAGTAATACCGATTGCCCCCTTTCGCCGTAGACTGGATTACCGTTAAGTCTCGAATACTCGCTTCGCCCGTGCGGGTCAGCGACTTGAGCACGTCTTCCGTAGCCGCTCCTTCATAGCGTGCGCGCAGCTCCGATGTCCAAGTATCCGCATCCCAATCTGGGATCGTAATGTTCGCGCCGTCCGGCTCCAGATCATCGAGCAGCAGCTTCACCATCTCGCCGTCTGCCTCCTGCAGCGCGGCCGGCAGCAGCCATTGTGGAGCCGGCACGCTGCCTAATCGCATCTCGCTGTTCTTCGCCTCGATCATTCCGAATAAGTCCCCTGCAGCAAGCGGATCCGACGAGAACCAGTAGTAGCGAAAATCAAGCGGATTATTGTGGCTGGTTAACGGTATTAAATACTTGCCGTCCACCACTCGCCATACAGGCATCGCATCGAATCGGGACGGGCGCAGCAGCACGAACACATGACGGCCGTCCCCGCTGACCATCATGTCGACCGCCTGAGGCGCTCCCCCTTTATCCAATACGCTTATAAGGCTCGCCGAACCGGATCGGCTTGAGTAGTATACGGCTCCTTCCGCGGTTGTCTCCCGCTGCAGCCGATACTGCAGCCGATCCGTTCGCGTCACTTCCTCCATCTCCGTACTCGTCATTGCGCCGTCTCGGACCAGTCGGTTCCGCTCGATCTGCCAGGTTACCTCAGCAACGCCGCGCAGCTCGTTCACTACCGTACCCCCAATAAGATCCGGCAATTGGATGCGAATCGCATTCGCGTTCGCCTCTCTCCATCCGTACGTAGCGTATTGGTACTCGGAGCGATAGAATGCCTCCGACCAATTCGACCAGAAGCTCGTGCCCGTATACTGGACCGTGGATGCGGAAGACAGCGTCAACGGCAGCTGCACATAGCCGGATGCCGCAGCAACGCCGCCCATCGGCAGGATCAAGAATATGAGCGCCCATCCGAACCGGGTGTAGCGTGCCATCAGCGGCATTGATCTCGTCCGTTCGTGCTTGAGCTCGCGAAGCGTGTGCTGCTCCGAGCGCAGATGAATCGCAAGCCTGCTCATCAATTCATAGATTAGATACGTGCCCACAGGGATGTAGACAAGCAGACTGAAATAGTAATCATACGGCCGCGGCACAGTCTTCATATAGCTGCATGCGAACGTGCAGAGCATGGCCAATAGTGCCAACGGGAGCAGCTTGCCGAACGTACGCCTGAACAAGCCTGGCGCCAGGTTCAACCCTTCATCGAGCCGTACATCCAGCAAGACGATCACATAGGGCGTGAACGCATAGAAGAAGAGCAGTACCATAAGCAGAAGTCCCAGCGGGAGGAACATCTGCCCCATTAAGTAGACGAAGCCGAACGCCGCCCATTGCAGGATGTTCCAGCCGAGCATGCGCATGAAGAAATAGTTGCCGGCGCGAAGCAGTCCAGCGTCGCGGCCGTGCAAGATCATGCTGCGCAGACCGCCGAGGTACACCCCGCGTGCATAGCTCTGAATGAGCACGGCAACGATCGACAAGAGCAGCGCCAGCCATCCGAATCGCAGCTCGCCGGCGTTCAGATAAGTCAGCGGCATCCGCAGATCCTGCAGGACAGGCATGCCCACGGGCAGCGTGAACGCAAATTGTTCCGTCGTCGTTGTCGTCGTTGTCGTCGTTGTCATGGGACCCCCAACCGCTATTCCTGAAGAACTCGTTCCTGCCGCCGAAGGCGAAGTCGATTCCATGAGCAGCGGAAAGACCTCAGCCCCGTAATAAATGCCGATACATACGACGAATGACAACAGCACCTCGGCAGCGACCGCCACGACGAATAACCTTACGTAACCCATCATCTCCTCACCTCATTTCCGTATTTTACCACATGCTAACGGTATGAGGCGCAGCGGATTACCGTCGAGGCAAACTGAGCAAATAGTCCGCATGACGGCGAACCTCGTTCGCCGCTATAGGACCTCCATGTCCCAAATGAAACGTTCGGTGGCCGGAAGCGATTAGACGCAGCAGCTCTTCGGCTACCCGATGCGGATCGTCCTCGAAGGGCGGACGTTTGGCACGATCTTTTCTCATAATCCCGCCGAGCAGAATGCCGGAAGCGATAAGATCGCCCACCATTGCCTCTCTCGATTCCAGTTCGACCGAGATCGAACCCGCGGTATGCCCGGGCGTATGGGTAACCGTACCGGGTACGCCGTAAGGACGCAAATCAACGGACTGCTGACCGGAAACCAGCAGATCGGGCGTAAATCCTTCATAAGGCTTCAGGATATATCCCGTTCTGTAGAACAGCCGGGCAAATCGCCCGGTCGGGCAGAACGTCATCTCCTCTTCCCGGCTGTAATGCTTGGCATCCCCCTCATGGGCGAGAATCGGCGCCCCCGTAAGCTCGCGCAGCCGTGCCGCGCTTCCGGCATGATCGACATGCGCATGGGTGATGATGATGAGCTTGATGTCCTTGAAGGTCAGCTTCTCCTTCCGCAACGCGCGCTCGACTTTCTGCTCGGAGCCCGGTATTCCCGCGTCGATCAAGATGCAGCCATCCGTTCCGATCAGCAGATGCGCGTTCACCATGTACATCGGAAGGATGGGAACACGGACAATTTTCATTTTAGCCATTTTTGATTCGCCTCCTAAAAAATACCGAACGGTTCGGTTTTTTATAGAATAGCATTGTTTTCGCGATTCTGCTAGCGCAATGTTAAAATAGAAAGAACAATCGATTGCAGGTACGGAGGTTGCGATTATGCGCAAGGGTGAACGAACGCGGCAGCATATCATTGAGAAATCCGCGGGACTTTTTAATCAGAAGGGCTATGCAGGCTCTTCGATCCAAGACATCATGCATGTGACCGGATTGACCAAAGGCGGCGTCTATCGGACATTTTCCGGAAAAGACGAAATCGCCCTCGAAGCGTTCGATTATGCTTCGGGGGTACTTATGGAGCGATTCTTGCAGGCTGCGGAGCAAGCCGAGACGTCGGTCGGGAAAATCATGGCGGTATGCGCGGTATACGAAGATCCCGTCAACCATCCTCCGATCGAAGGAGGCTGCCCCTTGCTCAACACGGCGGTGGAGGCGGATGACGGCTATCTCCCGCTCAGAGAGAAAGCGGCAGACGCGCACGGTCGGTTCACGGCGTATATGCAGAGCCTTCTGCGCAAGGGGGTCGAAAGCGGGGAACTGTCTGCCGGACTGAACCCGGAGGCCCTCGCATCGTTCATCGTCTCTTCGCTCGAAGGCGGGGTTATGGCAAGCCGGCTTAACCGGGATAACAAGCACATCGGGTATGTGCTGCAGCAGATTCAGCTTATCCTATCGTCTCATCTCATCAACAAGTGACCAAAAAAGAGAGTCTACGAATCAAACGATCCGTAGACTCTCTTCGTCTTAATATTTGCGATTCGGCGCTTCTTGCGCGGCTGTCGTCTCCGTGTAGACACTCTCCGGCGTGACGATATGCTTCGGCAGCGTGCGCCCTTCCATCGTCTCCTTCACGGCCTGCATCAAGATCGGACCGAGCAGCGGATTGCACTCGACCACGCAATTGATTTTGCCAAGCGCCATCATCTCGAACGCCTTGCGCGTCCCGTCAACGGAGATGATGATGATATCCTTGCCCGGCCGCAGCCCGTATGCTTCGATCGCTTCGATCGCGCCGAGCGCCATGTCGTCGTTATGCGCGAACAGCACTTGAATCGCGCTGCCATGCTCCTCGAGGAAGCCGCGCATCACCTCGCGCCCCTTCTCCAGCGTAAAATCCGCCGCCTCGCTGCTCAGCACCAACAGATCGCCCCGCTGCTTCATCTCGTCATGGAAGCCGCGACCGCGGTCGATCGAAGGCGTAGAGCCCTCCGTCCCTCTCAATTCGACGATGCCGACCGGACCGGGCCGGTCGCTGAGCTTATCCAGCATATACTTCGCTGCCTTCTGCCCCTCGTCGTAGAAGTCTGAACCGATGAATGTCACGTAGAGCGATTCATCCTCGACATCCGCCTTGCGGTCTGTGACGATGACCGGGATACCCGCCAGCTTGGCTTCCATCAGCACCGGCTCCCATCCCGTCTCGATGACAGGCGCCAGCGCAATGACGTCGACCTGCTCGCGAATGAAGGCGCGGATCGCTTCGACTTGCTTGGCCTGGGATTGATCCGCATTGGCGAAGCGCAGCTCAATGCCGGCCTCGGCGGCTGCCTCCTGGATGGATGCGCTATTCGCCCGGCGCCAGTCGCTCTCGGAGCCGAGCTGCGAGAAACCGAGCACGATTGGCTGCTCCGGCTCGGACGCATCGATACCGCTCGCATCCGGCGCGGTATCGATGATCACCTCCCGCACCTCGCTCAGCGTCTCCGGCGCAGCGGCCGGCTCTCCCGAGCTGCACGCTGCCACGAGCATCAGGGCACAGCTTAACAGCAAGATGAGTATGTGTCTGAAGACTGAATGGTTCCGCATGCGGCCGTATCCCTCCGCTCCTGAAACAAGTTGCATGTCATATCGCCTAAGATCGCTTGACTGCTCCTTTATAACGTTCGCCGCTTGACCTTATTTTCCTGCGTGCAGGTGTAGTCGGTCAGCTCCGGTCATGCCAGGTCAAGTCAAGTCAGCCGATTAACCGTCCGCCTGCTGCTGAGCAGCCGCTGCAGCAGGATGAAGACCAGCAGCAGGAGACCGATGACGATCTTGGTCCACCACGAACTGAGCGTACCCTCGAAGCTGATGATTGTCTGGATGACACCTTGGATCAGGACGCCGAAGAACGTGCCGGCGACGAACCCGACGCCGCCCGTCAGCAGCGTGCCGCCGATGACGACTGCCGCGATCGCGTCCAGCTCCAGGCCGACGGCATGCAAGCCGTAACCGGACAGCATGTAGAACGTGAACACGACGCCGGCCAGCGCCGAACAGAAGCCGCTGAACGTGTAGACCAGGATTTTCGTCCGGGCGACCGGCAGTCCCATGAGCATGGCGGACTGTTCGCTGCCGCCGATGGCGTAGCTGTTGCGTCCGAAGCGCGTATAGTGGGCGAGATAGATCGCTCCGACCAGCACGACGAGCGCGATAATGACGCTGATCGAGACGAACGTTCCGCCGAACAGACGCACCTTGGTCTGCGCCATCGAGACATAGAACGCGTTATTGATCGTTATCGTCTGAATGTCGATCACGTAGCACAGCCCGCGTGCCAGGAACATGCCCGCCAATGTGACGATGAAGGGCTGTATCTGAAAATAATGAATGATCGCGCCCATGAACGAGCCGAAAACGGCGCCGATCACGAGCACGAGCGGTATGACGACGGCCGGCGGCCACCCATGCACCTGCAGCAGGCTGGCGGATATCATGGTCGTCAGCGCGACCATCGAGCCGACCGACAGGTCGATGCCGCCGGATACGATGACGAAGGTCATGCCGATCGCGACGATCAATAGGAACGCATTGTCGATCAATAGATTGTTCAATACCTGCAGCGAGAAGAAGCCGGTATAGCGGAACGAACCCGCCATGAACATGAGCGCGAAGAGCGCGACCGTGACGTATACAGGTAGATGCCGGCGACTAAGCATGGCGCGTTACCTCCCTCTCCGCTGGATAATGGCGAGTCTTCCAACGCTTCACCAGCGTCTTGCGGAAGGTCTCGGATTGGATCAAGCATACGACGAGCACGACAAAAGCTTTCACGACTAGCGTAATCTCCGGCGATACGCCGATCATGTAGATCGTGGTGGTCAGGGTCTGAATGATTAGCGCGCCGACGAGCGTGCCCGTCAAGTAGAAGCGTCCGCCCGTGAGCGAGGTACCCCCGATGACGACGGCCAGAATCGCGTCCAGCTCGATCCACAGTCCCGCGTTATTGCCGTCCGCGCTGGACACGTTGCCGCTTAAAATCAATCCCGCGATGCCCGCGCACAGTCCGCAGAATACGTACACGGCTAGCAGCACCGTCTTGGCGCTGATGCCTGCCAGCCGGCTTGCGCTCGGGTTGCACCCGACCGATTCGATGAACAGGCCGAGCGCCGTCTTGCGCGTCAACAGGGACACGATCACGAACACGGCGGCCACGATGAAGATCGAGAACGGCAGCGTGGCAAGCGAGCCTGCACCGATATATTCGTACGGATCGCTGTTGACCGTGATGATCTGGCCGCCCGTCACGAGCTGGGCCACGCCTCTTCCCGCAACCATGAGGATGAGCGTCGCAATGATCGGCTGAATGCCCGTGAACGAGACGAGCATGCCGTTCCAGAGCCCCAGCGCCAGCGAGAGCCCGATGGCCGTCAGAACGGCCAGTCCCACGACGGCCAGCGATCCTTGGTCCGCGCTCTTGCTGATGCTGAGGCACGCGACCGCTCCGGCGATCGCGACGATCGAGCCGACCGACAGGTCGATCCCCTTCGTCGCGATCACGAGCGTCATCCCGAGCGATACCAGAATGAGCGGTGCCCCGAAGTTCAGAATGTCGATCAGGCTGCCGTACAGATGCCCTTCCCGCATGACGATGGAGAAGAAGCTCGGCGAATACGCGAAATTGAACAGCAGCAGCGCCCCCAAGACGATGAGCGGCCAGAATAGATGGTGCTTATGCAACTTGCTCATGACGAATGACCTCCTGCTATGGCTTGCATGACTTGCTGCTGGCTCATGTCGCTGCCGCGCATTTCCTTGACGATCTTGCGGTCCCGCAGCACGGCGATTCGGCTGCTCACTCGCAGCACCTCTTCCAGCTCGGAGGAGATGAAGAGCACGGACATGCCCTTGCCTGCCAGCGTGAGGACGAGCTTCTGAATCTCGGCCTTCGCGCCGACATCGATGCCGCGCGTCGGCTCATCCAGGATGAGCAGCTTCGGCTGCGTGAGCAGCCAACGGCCGAGAATGACCTTCTGCTGGTTGCCGCCGCTTAAGTTTTTGATGAGATGCTCGGGATTAGGCGGATTGATGTTCAACGCTTGAATATATTCGTCGGCGTATTCCTCTTGCCGCTTCCGCGGTATGGTACGGAACCAGCCTCTCGTAGCCTGAAGCGCGACGATAATGTTCTCCCGCACGGTCAGGTCGTCGATGATCCCTTCCGTCTTGCGATTCTCCGGGCAGAAGGCAATGCCGCGATCGATCGCTTGGCGAGGCGAATGGAGCTCCGTCCGCTCTTCCTCGATCGACAGCTTGCCATGCTCCGCGCGGTCGGCGCCGAACAGCAGCCTGGCCGTCTCCGTGCGGCCGGAGCCCAGCAGTCCTGCCAGCCCTACGATCTCTCCCTTGTGAATCTGAAGATCGAACGGCTCGATGCTGCCTGACTTGCCCAGACCGCTCGCGCTGAGCAGCAGTTCGCCGTTGTCTGCGTTCGTACCGCCTGCTGCCTTCGGCAGTTCCTCCAGAAGATGCAGCTCGCGGCCGATCATCAGCGATACCAGCTCGAGGCGCGGCAGTCGGTCCGCCTCATACTCGCCGACGAATTCGCCCCCGCGCAGCACGGTAATCCGGTCCGAAATCTCGTACACTTGGTCGAGGAAGTGCGTGACGAACAGAATCGCCAGCCCGTCGGCTTTGAGCTTCCGCATGACGGCGAACAGCTTGGCCACTTCGTCTTGGTCGAGGCTGGACGTCGGCTCGTCGAGGATGAGCACCTTCGCCGACACATTCAAGGCGCGAGCAATCGCGACGAGCTGTTGGATCGCCACCGAATACTCCGACAGCGGCCTCGTCACGTCAAGGTTCACGTTCAGCCGTTCTTTCAGCAGCCGGTCTGCCTCCCGATTCATTGTCTTCCATTGGATGCGGCCGAAGCGCCGCGGCTCGCGGCCGATGAAGATGTTCTCCGCGACGGTCAGGTTCGTGCACAGGTTCACCTCTTGGTAGACGGTGCTGATGCCGGCTGCCTGCGCCTCGAGCGGGCTCTTCGCGGCCAGCGCCTTATCCTCCATCCGGATCGTGCCTTGGTCAATCGAATAGACGCCGGTCAACACCTTGATCAGCGTCGACTTGCCGGCTCCGTTCTCGCCCATAAGGGCATGGACCTCGCCCGGGAATAGGCGGAAATCGACGCCCTTCAGTGCCTTAACGCCTGGGAACTCCTTCTGAATGCCAGTCAGTTGCAGCACCGGCTTGCGCTGCATCGCTGTTCCTACGTCTGCCATTATGTCTCTCCCCTCTCCTTGCCTTCAAGCATGCAATACGAAGAACAAGCCGCTTCACCGGACGGAACCCCGACGGCCGAAGCGGCTTACTCTCGTTCTTCATGGTGAAGCCTGTATGTCTAGTCTAGTACTTGCGGTTAGGCAGCTCGCGCTTCGCGTCCTCGGAAGTGAATACGCCCTCTTCCGTCACGATGCGCTTCGCGATTTCCTTGCCGGCGAGCACGTCGTTCACGGCTTGCATCAGCTGCGGCCCGAGGAGCGGGTTACACTCGACGATGAAGTTGATCTTGCCTTCGCTAGCTGCGACGAAGCCGTCCTTCACGCCGTCGACCGAGATGATAATGATATCTTTACCCGGCACAAGGCCGGCTGCTTCGATTGCTTGGATGGCGCCGAGCGCCATATCGTCGTTATGCGCATACAGCACATCGATATCCGCGTGCGCTTTCAGGAAAGCCTGCATAACCTCTTTGCCCTTCGCACGGGTAAAGTCGCCTGTCTGCGATGCGATAACCTTCAGGTTCGCCTTGTCCTTGATCACTTCCTCGAAGCCTTGCTTGCGGTCGATCGCAGGTGCGGAGCCCGTCGTGCCTTGCAGCTCGACAATGTTCACGTCGCCTGTCTCGTCTTGGAATTGATCCACCAGCCATTGGCCTGCGCGGCGTCCTTCTTCGACGAAGTCCGAGCCGATGAACGTGACGTACAACGAATCGTCTTCCGAATCGACTGCGCGGTCCGTCAGGATAACCGGGATGCCGGCATCCTTCGCTTCCTTAAGCACCGTATCCCAGCCGGACTCGACGACCGGCGAGAATGCGATCACGTCAACCTTCTGTTGAATATAAGAGCGAATGGCCTTGATCTGGTTCTCTTGCTTCTGCTGCGCATCGGAGAACTTCAGGTCGAAGCCTGCTTCCTCTGCCGATTGCTTAATGGAATCCGTATTGGCCGTCCGCCAGCCGCTCTCTGCGCCGACCTGCGCGAAGCCGAGCGTAACCTTCTTGCCGGCTGCTGCCGGTTTCGCTTCGTCGCTCTTCGCTGCGCTGCTCGCGCCTTCGCTATTCTTCGTGCCGCTGTTGCCGCCGCTGCCGCATGCTGCCGTTACCAGCATGACCGCTGCCAGCAGCGTCATCCCCCAGATTCTGCTTCTCTTGAACATGTTCGTTTCAACCTCCCCGTGATTTACACCTCATCGTGCTGGGTGTGAGGTTAGTATAGAACGCTTACATTCCCCCTTGATACGGAGATTCAAGGGAGTTCGATGTAGTTTTTTGGGAATGTGGTGCATGGGCTGCCGATTTGGTAAGCTTTTTTGTTCGATTCATGGATTTTCTTGCGAATGATGGCGTTTACATAGCCGCGGAGAGCCATAATTTGCTATAGTGATATCACTAGAGAGAGTCCCGACGAAAGGTCGCTGCACAACATGAAGCTGACGCGATGGTTGTTCTCCAGCTTGCGGGCCAAGCTGCTCGCGATGTTCATCATTCTCATCTCCGTGCCCCTCATCACGGTCGGCATTATTTCTTATCAGAAGTCATTCGATACGATCTCCGGCCACAACAAGGCCTCCTCCCTGCTAGCCGCTGATCAGCTCGTCCGTGACATCGAGGTGCTGTTCCAAGATACCGGGAAGCTGCTGGAGCTGGATAAAAATCCGCGCGTGCTCCATTTTTTGTTCACCCAGACCGACACGTACGAGGATGCCAAGGAAATTCTCCGTACCTTCGAATTGTATCGAACGACCTATACGTACGAGAGCGTGCTCAATATCTCGATGGTGAACCTGTACGGCCGCGGCATCAGCGAACGCAGAGGCGTCTTCCAGTTGGACCGCAACCCGCTTCGCAATCCGCATCTGGTCCATCTGCTGAACAATCCGAACGACGTGCTGAACGTTACGCCAGCCAATGGTCTGCCAGCCGATCGGCTGGACGGCTTCCAATACCCGGACAAGAATGTCATCTCGATCATGGCCGCCGTCAAGCAGCGCATCACGCAAGAGGTCATCGGCTTCATGGTCATCGATCTAGACGATGCCATCGTCGAGCGTTTTCTCGACTCCACCGTGATCGGGAAGAGCGGTTACTTCTATGTAGCGGATCAGACGGGCGACCCCCTCTTCGTCCCTTCTCGCATGACGGATGAGCACAGCGGTTCCCCGCTCGTGCCGGTTGATCTGTCTTCGCACGCCACATCGCAACGTGACAGCTTCGTGGAGCATACCGAGGGCAAGCCGAATTATGTCCTGTTCACGACGTCGGCGATGACCGGTTGGCGCATCGTCGGCCGCGTTCCGCTTCAGGAGATCGTCAAGGAAGCGAATGATATCCGCCAGTTGATCATCGTCAGTGTCTCGCTCAGCATCCTGTTCGCGATCACGCTGTATTTTTTCATCACGACCCGCCTTACGCGGCCTGTTCAAGTGCTCATGACCAAGATGCGCCAAGCGGCCGCAGGCTACTTCGAGGCCAAGGTTCGACCGACCGGACAGGACGAGATCGCCGACCTCGGGAACAGCTTCAATATTATGTTGGGCAAAATCAAAGCGCTGCTCGACCAGAGCATCCAGGAGCAGGAGCAGATCCAGAAGGCGGAGCTGCGGACGCTGCAGGCGCAGATCAACCCGCACTTTCTGTACAACACGCTCGATTCGATCGTCTGGATGGCCGAAGCCGGCAAGAACGCGGAAGTCATCCATCTGGTGCAGGCGTTGTCGCGGTTTTTTCGCATCAGCTTGAATCGCGGGATGGATTGGGTGTCGCTGAAGGAGGAGCTGGAGCATGCACGCAGCTACCTGGTCATCCAGCAGATGCGTTATCGCGACATTCTGTCCTACGAGATCGACGTGGAGGAAGAGCTGCTGCAAGTGCCCATCCTGAAGATGACGCTGCAGCCGATCGTCGAGAATGCGCTGTACCACGGCATTAAGAACAAGCGAGGCATGGGGCTGATCCGCATCACGGCCGATTCGCCGAACAAGCAGGAGATTGTGCTGACGATCTCGGACAACGGCATCGGCATGCGCCCAGAACGGCTGGCTGAGCTGCGCGATCAACTCAGCAAGCAGAGGCTGCCCGAGGTGACCACCGGCGAGGAAGTATCCGGCGGCTACGGTCTCCATAACGTGCATCAGCGCATCAGGCTGTATTACGGCGAGCGGTTCGGGGTCGAGCTTGCGAGCGTAGACGGTCACGGCACCGATGTCGCCATTCGAATACCGATCCAACCGGGAGGTGCAGGCAGATGAAGAAGGTTATGCTCGTCGATGACGAGATTCTCGTGCGGGAGAGCATTCGCGACTGCGTGAATTGGACGCAGGAAGGCTTCGAATATTGCGCCGACGCATCGGACGGCGAGCTGGCGCTGCCGCTACTGGAAGCGCACCGGCCGGACATCCTGATCACGGATATCAAGATGCCGTTCATGAACGGCCTGGAGCTCTGCAGCGTCGTGCGCGAGCGTTACCCCGATACAAAGATCATTATCCTGAGCGGCCATGACGAATTCGAGTACGCGCGCAGCGCGCTGCGCATCGGCGTCGAGGAATATTGCCTGAAGCCGGTCAGCGCCTCGGATATCGTCGAGCTGCTGCGCGAGATGAGCGCCCGAATCGACCGCGAGCGGGAAGCGAAGGCCCAGCTAGAGAAGCAGCTGCGCAGAGATTCCGAGCAGTCCGCATGGTCCGTCGACAAGCTGCTGCGCGATCTGTGCGGCGGCTTCGTCTCGACCGCGGACGCGATCTGGATCGCAGCGAAGCTCGGCATCGAATTGAGCGCCCGGCACTATGCGATCGTCATGACGGACATTCGCAGCCGGAACGGCGAGATTACCGGCGCCACTGCTGTTGCTGTTGCTGCTGCAGGGGCAGGTGCAGATGCAGGTGCGGCAGGCGAAGCTCCGGGCTCACTCGCTGCGATGATCGCGTCTCTGCAGACATGCATGAGCGAACTCACCGACCTGATGTACGCGAAGAGCCGGACCGAGCAAGTCTGGATCTTGAAGAGCGATACGCAGGAGCAGCTCCAGCTCGACCTGAACCGGTTCAAGGACACGGTGAAGACGGCTGCCGCCTTCTCCCCCGAATGGTCGATTGCCGCGGGCGCCGGCTCCGTGCAGGATCGCCTGCAAGGCCTGCACGCCTCCTATCTCGATGCCGAGGAGGACAAATATTGGCAGCGACTCGCCATGCAGAACCGGCGCTTGCTATGGGACGTGACGGGCGGCACGCTGGACACTGCCGTACAGCTCGATCGGACGCGCTACCTGGAATTCCTGAAGGTCGGATCGCCTGCGCAGACCGAGTCGTTCGTGCGTCAATTCTGCGACGGACTGCGCGGCCTCGACTGGCAGACGACCGTGCATGGCTGCTATATGTTGAATGATCTTACGATCGAGGTCTGCCAAGCGGCCAAGGCCGCCTTCCAGAATGTCGAGGACCTTGAAGAGACGCTCCAGCGGCTGCAGCGCTCGATCGACGCGATTCGCAACTGGGAAGAAGCGTGCCAATACATCATGAAGCTGACCGAGCAATATTGGGTCTGGCGGTCTGGCGCGGCGGATCGTTATGCCGATATGCTGGCCGATGTCCGCGCCTATGTGCAAGCCAATTACGCGAACGACAGCCTCTCGCTGCAAGACGCCGCACAGCATGTCAGCATCAGTCCCAGCCATCTCAGTAAAGTGTTCAGCCAAGAGACGGGCCAGACCTTCATCGAATACGTGACCGCTACGCGCATTCGCAAGGCGATGGAGCTGCTGAATTCGACGAACGCGAAGTCCTATGAAGTCGCGCATCAGGTCGGCTATAACGATGCGCACTACTTCTCCCATCTGTTCCGCAAAATTACGGGGATGACGATCCGCGATTATCGCAAGCAAGGAATCCCGTCATGATCCGCGATATGCGGAATACCGTCCATGCTGGGATGCGGCGCGCGCTGATGCTCTTGATCGCCGCGGCCGCAGCGTTATCCGGCTGCACCAGCCCTGTTCCCGCTGCGGACCAGCAGCCCATCGCGTCGGGGTCACGTACAGCCGATCAGGCCGAACCAGGCACGACGGCAGATTCAATGCGCATCTTCGGCATCATCTACCCGTACGCTCATCCATTCTATGAGATGATCACGGAACAAGCGCAGGAGGCCGCGCGGCCGAACCGTGTGCAGTTGATCGTCAAAGCGCCGGAGGAAGCGAACCTTGAACAGCAGATCCGCATGATGGAGACGATGATCAAGCAAGGCGTCGACGGCATCGCGCTCGATCCGCTGGATTCCGATGCGCTCCGGCCGTCGATCGATAAGGCCGTCGCTGCCGGTATTCCGGTCATCTGCTTCGAATCCGACGCCCCTGGCAGCCGTCGGCTCGCTTATATCGGCGCGGATAACCGTGAAGCGGGCACCCGCATGGGGCAGCTGCTCGCAGAGTTGCTGGGCGGCAAGGGCATGGTGCTGGTAGAGAGCGGCATGCCGGATATGAGCAGCTTGCGGCAGCGCATGGAAGGGCTGCTCGACTATCTGAACCGCGAGACGGAGATTCAGGTACTGGACGTGCGCTATAACGAAGGCAGCGAGGAGCAAGCCTTGGCGGACCTGGAGCAGATGATCGATCGGCACCCGCATTTTGACGCGCTGGTCACGCTCGACTCGATCTCGAACTCGTCTTCGATCCTCGTCTGGAAGGCTAAGGGGCTGAAGCGGCATGCCCTGGCATTCGGCTTGACGCCGGAGCTGACGAATGCCATGCAGAACGGTCAGATTACGGCCGTTATCTCGCAGAGCGAGATCGCGTGGGGACCGCGCATCGTGGAGCGGCTGCTGCAAGCCTCGAACGGGGATTCAATCCCGACGAATGACGATACCGGGATTGCGGACATTCGATCTTAGCGTATAAAGGGCACTTGCCATCGGATGTAATGGCAAGTGCCCTTTTCTTGTGATTTCTGATAGAATGGTGAAGCACATATGCATAGTCGGAAGCGGAGGGTCGCAAGTGGATTACATCGTGTTAGATATTGAATTCAACGGTCGCAAGTTCGCCAGCGAGCTCCCGATGGAAGTGATCGAGATCGGCGCTGTCCGGCTTGATTCATCGCTTCAATTCGTGGACGAATTTTCCTCGCTGATCAAGCCTGTCTATTATGCCAAGCTGAACAGCTTCATCAAGAAGAAGACCGGCATTCCGCAAGAGGATATCGATGCGGCCGACGGATTCGTCAAGATCATACAGCGCTTCATGCAGTGGCTGAATAAGAGCGAGTCCTTCCTCCTGCTCACCTGGGGAGGCGAGGATCTGAAACGGATCGTATACGACACGCGAATGCACAAGCTCGACGATACGTTCTGGATGTCCGTCCAATACTACGATCTGCTCAAAGGTTATCTGCGCTACAAGAACGTAACGAACGATGTCAGCGTCGATGCGGCGTTAACGGAACTCGGGATCATAGCCGAAGGCAATGCGCACCGCGCGCTGGATGATGCTCGCATGACGGCCGAGGTATTCCGCGCGACTGTAGACAAGCTGGATCTGGATCGCGTGCAGCAGTACAAGGATCTGTACTCCAATGCCAGGGAGCGCAAGGTCGTCAAGCAAGCGATCCGCTCCCTCTTGCTGCAGAAGAAGACGCCCACTTGGGAGCTTATCGCCGAACGCTACCTGAAGGATAAGGTGAAGCTCGACGATCCCCGAAAAGCTGCCGAACTCGAGGCATACTTCGAAGCCGAGAAGGATAAGGTGCCTCAGCCAACGCAGGCTCAGTCGCCGCAGGATCAAGCTTCGCAGCAGCAAGTATCGGAGTCCTCCCCGCCATCTACTTAAGCAGGCTTCAGCTCCTCGATTGCTTCGAGCGGATGATTCTCATCTTGCGTTCGATGCGCGCGTGGAGCTGCTTGTTCTCATGGTGACGGAACAAGGCATATTCCGGATTCGTATTCACCTCGAGAATCCACATCCCCTGGTTGCGATCGACGGCGATGTCGACGCCAAGACGCCTGCAATGCCGGTGTCGCTTCGTGAACTGCTCTGCAGCGTTCAGGCATAGACGCTCCATCGAGGCCTTACACTTGGCAATATCGGCGTTCGACCACCCGGCTCGCTTCAGTGCTGTCCGGAGCTGGATCGGCTTGCCGCCGTGCCGATAGTTGGTCACGATTCGATTGCCAGTGGCTACCTTGCCCATAATCCCCATGAGTTCCCAGCGATCATTCGGTCGAAGCAGCAGAATTCGAAAATCCACCGGCCGCCGGCCGTTCGTCAAGATGGACACGCCTCGCTGAATCATGAAGGTGCGGCTTCGGGCATGACGGAAGACGGCCTTCGCAACCTCGCGCTGCCCCACCCTCGTAATCTGTTCCTCGCGCTGAACGTCGTAGCCTCTCCTGCGCCGGCTCACTTTCATGATGTTGTTGCCGTACGATCCGTGAATCGGCTTAATATAGACCTCCTTGTACCGCCCGAGATAACTGCGAAGCGACTCTCTTGTGAGCAGTCGGGTCGGAGGAATGTGGCGAAGCACCCTCCTGCTGCCGATTAAGCTGAGATGTCTTCTCCATTTATTGCGAACGTGCCACAACTTTCTAGGAACCATTCTCCTTAAGCCTCCCTATCGAATATGCATGGATGATTACGAGATCCATATAACGTATTCCATTCGATAGATTGCGGAAGGACAGTCCGTCTAGTTATGTGAAAATGTGTCTGCGCGGAATCCGCTTCCGGTGCATGAAACATCTGTCGTGCTCAATCGTAGCATTACTAACAGGAATTTTTCGGATAGGGGTGGTAACGGTGGAATTGTATTTCAGGGATAATTTCTTTAGCAGCGGCGAGACGCCGATTATGAATGCCGCTGGCGAGCATGCGGGGACGATGGATTTGCGAAGCATGTTCAGCGCATCGCTGTCGGTGTACGGACCGAGCGGCGAGCTGCGCGTGACTGGCAGCTTTCGCTTTTTCTCCGGCAAGTGGGAGGTCGCGGACAGCAGCGAGTCCGTGATCGGCGTACTCAGGAGCAGGCTCTCCTTCTTCTCGAAGCGTTTTGAATACGACGCAGGGGAACGCGGCCTCTACACGATCGAATCGCCTGCATTTTCACGTTCGTATACGGTAATCGATCATTCCGGCATCGAGGTTGCCTCATTCGATAAGACGAGCGGTTGGCTGGAATCGGGGGCATTCTGCCTGAACAATCGCGCCGCGCTGCTCGACAGCTACGAATTGATCGCCGTTGTCATGGGCATGCACAGCATCCAGAAGCGCAACAATGCTGCGGCCGCTTCGGCCAGCACTTAGGTTGACCTGCAGTTGGTCGATCCGGCGATTGTATAGCATTATTGCTACTCGTTGGCGATCGCATCCTATTTGCTTTTGCCGGTTAAGTATCGTGATCGGTAGGCGTTCCTCCCATCAACAGACGTATAGCGAAACGATTGCGCTATTAGGGTACATCGGTGCGCTAATGGTCGGCATGATGGCTCGTCTGCCCCGGCCTCCCCCATCTTATTCGCTATTTAAGGAACGCTCGTTCGCTATTTAGCGAATTCGATACACTAACTAATCATATAGCCGTTGTGAGAGGTAAATTAGCGCATCAAGGTACCTTATCAGCGCAAAAGCTTCGCTATCGACCTCAACTCATCACCGCCACCGCGTCTGCACACGCCCCAGGTATGCGCCATGACGAGCATGGGCCGATGAAGAAGCACCCGCCGACTTCGGCGGGTGCTTCTGTGCCTATCATACAATATCCGTCAGTTGCTTGCGGCTATGCGCATCAAGCGCGCGCCAGTCGGCGATCTCGACGCGCCTGCCGTTCAGATCCGTCAGGATGACCCGGTTCCCGCCCGGGAACTGCAGATGCTCATGCAGATTCCGCATAGCCATGCGAGTCGAACCCAGACTCGTCGCCAGCTCCCAGATCCACATGTCCGCCTTCTGCTTGACGCTATCCACCCGCGTCACCCGCGGCAGGAAGTAGCGGAATTGAAGCTCTTGCAGCGCCTCCTTGCGGCTCTCGTCATCCAGCTCGGCAATATCAGTCACGATGCCGAGCTCTTCCCCCTTCGCGTTCCGAACGGAAATATACTGCGTCGTGTAGAGGAAAGGGAACGTCCGGTAGACGACCAGCTCGTCGTACGGCACGCCGTCTACCACGCCTTGGAAGACGCCGCCTGCGCCACGGCTGAACATGACCTCCGAAGGCTTCAGCACGCGAATGTCGTACTTATCGGCTGCTGTCATGACGCCTCCACCCCCTTGATCTTGGACAGCTCTTGCTGCGCCTCGACCAGCTTGTGATAGGCGCCCTTCAGCGCCAACAGTTCCTCATGCGGTCCGGCCTCCACGATCCTGCCGCGGTCCAGCACGACGATGCGGTCCGCGTTCCGGAGCGTCGACAAGCGATGCGCGATCGCGAACGTCGTGCGGCCTTCGATCAGCCGCGAGATCGCTTCCTGGATCTGCCGCTCCGTCTCGGTATCGACCGACGCGGTCGCTTCGTCCAGAATCAATATGCGCGGATCGTGAATAATCGCGCGGGCGATCGCCACACGCTGCTTCTCCCCGCCGGACAGCCGATGGCCGCGCTCGCCGACGCGGGTATCGTACCCGTCAGGCAGCCGCACGATGAAGTCATGCGCATTCGCGATCTTCGCCGCGCGCATGATCTCGATCGGCGTGGCGTCCGGCTTCGAATAGGCAATATTCTCGGCGATCGTGCCGTCGAACAGGAACGTCTCCTGCAGGACGACGCCGATCTGCTTGCGCATATCCGTCTGACTGATGTTGCGCAAGTCGATGCCATCGATGGCAATCGAGCCCTCGTCCGCGTCATAGAAGCGGCAGATCATATTGATGAACGTCGACTTGCCTGCGCCGGAGTGGCCGACCAGCCCGATCATCTCGCCCGGCTTCACATGGAGATCGATCCCCTTAAGCACGGGATGATGCTTCTCGTAGCCGTACGTGACGCCGGTGAATCGCACGTCGCCCTTGATCGTGCCGATCGGCTTCGGGTCCCGCGCCTCCGGCACCTCGGACGGCGTATCCATAATCTCGAACACGCGGTCGGCGGCCGACAGCGCATTGCTCGCCCACGTGATCATCTGACTCATCCACTGCAGCGGTCCGAACAGCATGCCCAGATAGGCAACCAGCGCCATGAGCGTGCCCAATTGCATATGATCCTGAAGCACTTTCTGCCCGCCGTTGAACCAGATCAGCAGCGTCCCGACACCGGCGATCAGGGAGAACAGCGGGAACAACCCCTGAAACAGTCCCTCGATGCGGATATTGTGGCGGACCACCTCGCGATTCGCTTCGGAATAGCGCGACATCTCGGTCGTCTCCTGTCCGAAGGCTTTCACCACGCGGATGCCTTGGAGCGAATCTCCGACGAGCACGTTGAGCCGGAAGATGGACCGCCATTGCTGATACCAGCGACGCCCGATCTTGGGCCATACCGTGAGCGACACGACTGCCATGAGCGGCATCGGCAGGAGCGCCAGCAGCGTCAGCTTCCAATCCAGCCCGAACATGACGACGAAGATCGCGATGACGCGCAGCGTTTCGCCGCTCACCCAGATGACGCCGTCCGTCATGAATTGACGCATCGACTCCGAATCGCTGTTCACCCTGCCGATGAATTGCGAGGTCTGGCGACGATCGAAAAAAGCCAGCGATAAACGCATCAGCGCGTTATAGATGTCTTTGCGCAGATCGCCCATCAGCTTCGACCCGACCCATACGCCGATCAAGCCGCGAACCGTCTGCATAATCGACATGACGAGCGTCGTTGCGCCTAACCCGAGCACAATCCACAGCAGCGTGGAACCCATATCCTTCGGCTGCAGCACGTCATCGATCATGATTTTCGTTAAGTAGATCGGTATTAACTCCACGACAGCGGTCAATATGAGCAGGAATCCCGCAGCGGCCATCTGCAGCTTGTAAGGCTTCGCATAGCGCAGCATCCGCAGCATGACCTTGCCGTTGTTCTTGCAGATCGGGCATACCTGCGTACCCTCGGAGAGCGGATTGTCGCAGCTCGGACAATACCGTGGGAATTCGTTCTCCGATGCCGTTGGCCGCTCTTCCCCCTTCGCAACCGCGCCGATCAGCTTAGCTGCGTAGCCGAATACGGAGGAGAGCGCAGCGGTATAGCGTCCGATGACGACAGGCCCGTTCTTCGTATCGGCCAGCAGCGTGCCGCCGCCGATCCCGCCGACAGCCCTTGCATCCGTCACGTCTGCTATCGCGAGGCGGGACGACTGAGCGCCGTCCGGGCCCAACAGCATGATTTCTTGTTCCATGAGCACAATCCACTGCTCGCCGAAATGCCCGTCAGGCGTAAGATCCGCCTTCGCGAAGAAGAGCGGCGCAGCTGGCAGCTGCTCCCGGATCGACTCCGGCAGCTTATTCGCAATGGCCATATTGATTCTCCTTCGCTACGTGAATGCCTGTTTACGGGTTTTGACGATGATTTTCCGGATGCTCTCGCCGGATAGATGATACTTGCGCTCGAGATCGGCCACGGTCCACCCGCTGCGATAATAGCGATGGATCTCTTCGTTCCGCTCCGCGAGCTGCTTGCGCGCGCCGCTCACTTCTCCCCAGTTCGCGCGCTGATCGCTGGGCTTGGGAATGTAGACAACTTCGCCTTGGATATATTTTTGCAGCTCCCTCAGCAGGCTAGGGGGAAGCACGTCTCTTCCATTTTTGTAGATCACGGTATACGTCCTCCTCGAATATGTTCTTTCTTGCGGCGTAATGCGTCAATGCGTTGTTTGCATGAATCATGTTTGCCTGCCTCCTTTAACTTAGAATGGGTGGTAAAAATAAAAAAACCGTGGAAAATGCATCCACAGGAACGGCCTGACTATGAACGGCGCGACAAGGCGCCCTATGCCATTGCAGGTGAACATGCGGTATGCGGTTACGTGTCCATCACCATATTTGCGAGCATTTCTTGCATCCCCCTTTCACCTGATCGGTAAGTATGTCGTACTTCAACAGTATAAGTGAAAGCATTTACAGATGACAAGAATTATTTTCCATATAGTTATGAAATAATGAGGGAGGCCTCTCGGCCTCCCCGTTCGCATGCGATCTCCGTTAAACGGAGATCACCTCTAAATTGTCAATCACTCGGATCAGCTCCTTTCCTGATATTTCGTCGGCCCGACAACCTTATTGTACTTCCAGTAATTAGGCCGCGACCAGCGAAAAAACAGCTATAAGAGAACTTTACCATGGTGTATGATCAGTTAAGAATATGTCCCCCTCATCTGCGAGCTATTGCTCCATGCAACAATATGAGAGGATACGCGGATCGCCCGGCTATCCTCTCGCAGCTAATCACCAAAGGCTATGCAGCCGTCGTCGAGGGGACGATCGAAGCGTTTGCCACGGTAGGCATCTCGCCTGCCACAGGCAACGGCTATCTCGAGTACGGCTGCAGCGCAGTCGGCAGCCGCCTGCTCGCCTCCGTCCTCGCCGAATGCGAGCAGGCCGTTCGAGTCGCCGGCGGAACGCAGCTCTACTACACGATCAGCATGCAGCTCGGCGAAATTCGCAACGAACGCATCAGCTTCTTTGAGGCGCAAGGTTTTGCCTGCAGCCCGTATTATCACGTATTCGCCGACCATCGGAACATTGCGGAGTGGCAGCATCCGAATGACCTGGACCTCTCCCGCATCCGTGTGGCCGATAAAGCGACAATTACCGAGATCGCATCGATATTGGATCAAGATGGCGAGTTATTCCTGGCTGAGGAATATCGCGGTCAGTTCGCCGAGCATACGCCCGATCACGTATTCCTCTGTCTCTATGACGAGAACCGCCGCCAGATTCAAGGCATTACCTACTGTAAGATATGGGTGAAGGACGAGGGATTCTATGCCGTCATGCTTGGCATGCATTTCCGTCCTCACGCGGACGTCGTAGCACGCGATATCCAATTGCTGCTGCACGCCGTTCTAGCGTCTTTGCAGCAGCTCGGCGTTACGGCGGCGTGGTCGCGTATAAGCTCCCAATGTTTCGAATTGATTCTCGAAGCTTACGCTGCAGGCTTCCAATTGGCGCCTACCCATACCGTTGTCATGTCGAAATCCGTGTAGAGGCAGCCCATGAAAAAACATCTCAATGCGAGGCAGGTGCTCCCTGAAGCACTTGTGCAGGAAATCCAGAAGTACGTCCAAGGCACACATCTCTACATCCCCAGCGCGGAGCGAAAAGCTTGGGGCACCAGCAGCGGGGCACGCGATTCGCTTGAACAGCGAAACATGGAGCTTCTCCATGCCTATCGCAGCGGTCAAACAATCGCGCGCCTATCGGAAATGTTCTGTCTGAGCGAAGAACGCATTCGAGCAATCGTCTACGGCAAATCGGAGTCCGAGTCGTCTGAGTGAACGTTCTGATGCAAGTCGCAACCAGCCGAGGCTAGCGCATTGCCATGATCCGTCTTGCAACGCTCGGCGAGAGCCTGTTGATGAGATGCAGCAGCTTGACCTTGTCCACGCGAATGACCGCTTTTCCCCGCTCCAGTCCCCGGATCATCTCGGCGGCGCAGGCATCAGCCGTAATCTTCCCGCTGCCTCTGCCATGCGTCATCGGCGTATCGACAAGCGGAGGCATCGCCTCGGTTACGAATATGGAGCTGTTCCTCAGTTGGGTGCGAAGCGTGCTAGTGAACGTGGACAACGCGCATTTGGAGGCGCTGTAGAGCGGCGATTCGACCTTCGGAACGATGACAAGTCCGGTCGTCACGTTCATGATTGCGGCTGCGGGCTGTTCGAGCAGATGCGGGATCAACAGCGAACAGAGATGGACCGGCGCCAGCATGTTAACGTTCATCTCTTCTTCCAGAATGGCAGCCGAACGGCTGGCATGGTCCGCGTCGAACCGGAGGTGATGCTGAATGCCGGCGTTATTGATCAGCACGTTCAGCTTCGGATAATCGCGCAGCAACGCCTCGCATAGACGAATGCGTTCCGACGCTTGCGCGATGTCGCTAACGATCGTCCGAAGGCCTGCGATGGACGCGCTTGCGGCTTCCAGTCTTCGCTCGTCCCGTCCCGCGATGATGACGGTATTATGAGTAGCGAGCTGTCTCGCCAAGGCTAAGCCGATGCCTGATGAGCCGCCTGTAATGAGGATTGTCTGTCCTGCCAGCTTCATGGGGATACCTCCTGGATCACGCGATCATTGGGATATCCGTATTGTACAGCCGAGCAGCTGCTATCGCCTTAACATAGGTTAAGATGCTTGATGGTCAGGCCTCATTGATAATAAGAGTCACCGGCCACGATCCACGCCTTGGACGTCGTGTTCGGTTCTTTTGCCATGAGCTCGATCGACACGGACTGCACGCCGGTTATCGCTGCATGGATTTCCCGAAGGCCGTCGCTTTGCGCCAACACGGCAGTATGAATGACCTCCTTCGTTGCGCCGTTCACGATGCGAACCTCCGTCTCGTCGCCTTCAATCGCCATTGTCAATACAAGCTTGGTATATTGGGCATTCGGCTCCAATTGAAACCGGCTGTTCGAATGCAGTACCTTGGCAAAATAGATCGCCTCGCCGTGGTCGACACCGCCGATCAATCGATCTGCCGCGTCGCTGGTAATGACGGCCGACATGCGCGAGTATGGCTCGGACAGAATCGGTACGCCTGCTGCAAGCGCCCCGATGTGGATCGTCTTCGTGGCCGATTCGTACTGAATCGGAACCTCGAGCGCCTCCGCGACCGCTCGAACCGGCAAATACGTTGTACCGTTATAAGTTATCGGATATTGAACGGTACTGCCCGCCTTCGCCTCCCACGGCCCGCCATCGAGTTTCATCTTGATCTCCTTGTTCAGATAAGCCCGAATTTCGAGCAGCAGCGAATCCGCGCTTGCGACCATGCCGATCGAGATGCCGACGGCCAGAGATGCCAGCATTGCAAACCACACTCTGTTGTTCCTCATTTTCACACACGCCCCTTTTCCCATTAATGTTGGCAGTTTCGTGATACGAATTGTATCATACAATTCGAATTGTATGATACTCCATCCTATCCGTCAATCCACGACAAACAGCCGTTCGACTCTCGCGAGTGTGAACGGCTGCTGCTATGGACCGCTATATTTTGTCGATATGCAGGAGCGTAATGCGCTTCGAGACGAAAGTGTCTCGCAGCGTCTCGGCGGACAACACTCCGAGCTTGATCGTGCTCGCGATCTTGGCAGCGTCCGCTCTCGAGATCAGCCGCCAGATCTCCGGATCAGGCAGCGCAGCATATACCTTCTGATCGTCATATTCCTTGCGGTCTTGTACGGTAAGCTTCACTCGATAGCTTCCCGACTCCAGTTCGCTAACCTGCTGCTCCTCGCAATAAGCGAGAATTCGGTCGCGAAGCTCGTTCATCTCTTGTTCGAGCTCCGCCCTTCGTTTCTTAAGCGTAGCATAACGTTTGAAAATTTGCCTGCGGTCCAACTCGTCCATCTTCCGATCACTCCTCCCATTGCGCTATCTATATGCGAGGCCATGATCGGTTAGAAGCATCTTATGAGCGGACGGCCCGATCCGCATTCACGCGTCCGAATATCCAGAAGATTCCCGTGTAGAGAACCGGATCCGAGGTCGTCCGAATAATGTCATGCACCTGCGTATTGCTTCTTCCCTGCGCGGCCAGCAAGGCGGCTATACCTGAGACATGCGGAGCAGCCATGGACGTTCCATCCAAATAAGCATAATTGCCGCCCAAGTACGTCGAGAGAATCGAAGCACCTGGCGCTGCAACATCCACCCAAGTACCAAAATTGGAGAACGGCGTCTTGAAATCATAGGCGTCCGTCGCGGCAACGGCTAGCACATTGGGGTAGTTAGCCGGATAATTCGGCGTCGGAAGGCCGTCGTTCCCCGCAGCCGCGACCAATACGCTGCCTCGGCTCCAAGCATAGCTGACCGCGTATTGCAGCGTACTCGTGTCATAGGGGGAACCCAAGCTCAGATTAATGACCTGTGCGCCTCGATTCGCGGCATAGATGATCCCGCTAGCTACCGTGCTCATCGAACCGTTGCCGTTATGATCCAGTACCCGCACGGGCAGGATCGAAGCGAATGGCGCCATACCGGCAATGCCCCGCGCATTGTTCGTAATGGCGGCAGCGATGCCGGCCACATGGGTACCATGCCCGTTGCTGTCTGCAGGTACGGCATCGCCGTCCACGAAATCGTAGCCTTGGAGCAGCTTGCCTGCAAGATCGGGATGGCTCAACTCGATACCCGAATCCACGATTGCGATAATAATGTTGCTGCTGCTCTGGCTGACTTCCCAAGCAGCAGGCGCCCCTACGCGCTGGGGGCCGTATTGATAGCCTGGGAAGAACGGGTCATTAGGCGTGTAGAACGCCTTCACTTTATAGTCCGGCTCAGCGTACTCGATCTCCGGAAGGTTCATGTACTTTTCCATCATCCACTGGGTCTTGCGCTTCGACCGAATCACCTGGAAGCCGGCATCCTCCAGGCCATCCATCACCTCGCAGCGATGCTTGCGATGGATCTCCTCGATGACAGCCGGTTCGACATCATCCTTGAATCTGACAATCAACTGATTAGGAACGGCGATATCGTCCAGATCGTCGGATCGGCGGGTCTGCCAGTATCCGACCAGAACAAGGAACACAACGGCCAGCGCAGCAATTCCAATCCCTATCCACATCCACATCGAACATTCCTCCTCATCTAGCATGATGAGATAGAATATGCCGATAGGATGCTGGATGCATGGGGACTTGGCCGATTAGGGCGCATAGCCATGTTGTCTGTGAACGGTGTTGGCGGTGGTGCTGGGT
>JAEWJS010000169.1 GCA_023386495.1 Bacillota bacterium
CCATGTTATAGCCCAAGTACATCCACATCGACACGAATGCCAGCGACCAATCGTTAATCGCGGGATTGCCCAGCCATAGCTGCTTCAACGATTCAAGCCCCAGCTTCTCCAGCAGGAGATTAAGCGAACCGTAGGTAGAATGATAGACCGTCTGGAACATGATCGCGATCGCGACGCTGTGCAGGATATACGGCAAGAACAACACGACGCGGAACAGGTTGCGGCCGCGAAGCTTCGTATTCAGAATGACGGCGAACAGCAGCGCCAGCGCGGTCTGTACCAAGCCGCCTATGAAGTAGTAAGCATTGTTGCGCAGAATTTGAAAATATTCAGGGTTCGTAAAGATGTCTATATAATTGTCGAAACCGACGTAATCGATGTTCTTGAAGCCGAAGCCGTCCCAATCCGTGAAGCTGTAATAGACCAGCATGAGCGCCGGATAGTAAGTAAACAGCAGCAAGAGAACCAAAGGCAAGGTCAAGAACGTAACGATTACGATCCTGCGCTGGGCTTTGTAGCTCATATTCATCGCATGCCGCGCCTCCTTTGCCATATTCAAAAGGTTGAGGCCGCCGCATCCGAACATGCCATGCATGCTCAAGCTTGTCGGACAGCCCCAACTTCAGTCATTCATTCATGTACTGCCGGCTTAGTAGCCAAGCTCTTTTTTCGCTGCTGCCCACTTGGCGTTCAGCTTATCGAATTCGGCTTGCAGGTCTTTCGCTACCGCCATTTGCTGCACTTCTTCGCCCGTGAACGGAATTTGCGCTTTGTTCGCGATTTCGTTGAACTCCGACACCGTCGGGATGCCTTCGAGCAGGTTCGGGTTGTGGCCCATGAACTCTGCCATTTGCGGAAGCGTAGGCTCGTTGTTCTTGTTGATCGGAATGAAGCCGGCATCGGCGTCATAACCGGACTCCATGATCATGAACTTCAGGAATGCCTTAGCAGCATCCAGGTTCTTGCTCGTGGAGCTTACGCCCATGAAGTAGTCAGGGCCGAGCGGTGCGTTAGCCGTGCCGCTGTTGTCCGTCGGGAACGGGAAGAACCCGATATCTTCCGGTGCGGCGCCGCCTTGCTCGATGATCTGATTGATAACCCAGTTGCCGAGGAAGTACATGCCGGCTTTGGCCGTACCGATCTCGACTTTGGATACTTCCCAGTTGTTCGTGGCAAGATCCGGCTCGACATAGCCCTTCTCGATCAGCGTGCGCACGATCGTCAGGCCTGTGCCCCATGCATTATCCATTTTGAAAGGCGCTTCGTCCTTCACCATGTCGTTCTCGAAGTTGATGTCGCCGGAGAAATGCGACAGCGAGTTGCGGCCCCACTGGCCCATCGGCCATTGCGCGCCGTAGTTGATGTAGATCGGAACGATGCCCGCGTCCTTCAGCTTTTGCGCTGCTGCATAGAACTCGTCGATCGTCTTCGGAATCGCCGTGATGCCGGCAGCCTCGAACGCTTTCTTGTTGTATACGATTCCGTTCGTCGATGCGCCCGTCGCAACGCCGTAGTGCTTGCCTTCGTGAGCTTTGTGCTCAGGGAAGCGGACTTGATCGAAGATGCCCAGTTCGTCGAGCGGCGCGAAGAAGTCGCCCAGATCGGCGTTCGCGATGTTGCCCGGGATCATGAGGACGTCCCCGGCATCGCCGGCCGTCAGCTTCACGCGGATATCTTGCTCATAGTTCGTGTAAGGCGCGTAAGTCACCTTCACGTCCGGGTACGTCTCTTGGAACTTCTTCACGTATTTGTCGTAGGTGCCGTTGTCGACCAAGTCTGTACGGTGCGTGGCGAAAACGAGCTCGCCGGACAGCGATACTGCCGGTTGTTCGCCATTATTGGCAGCCGGTTCTTGCGTTCCCGTGCTTCCCTCGTTCTTCGTATTGCCATTGTTGTTGTTCCCGCCGCAAGCAGCCAGAACAAGCGTCAATGCCATGAACAAGGCCAGAAGCGATGTAACATTCTTCTTCATGCGCTTAGTTCCCCCTAGTGATATTATGCGCAAGCTATGACACCTAAGGTGAAATCGCTTACAGCCTTATTATAGAAAATCGACGCCTGAAGAAGAATGCAGTGTGTTTGTTTTTATTGTCTTCAGTTATCCTAACAATACTAACATATTTCGCTAACAAATTATACGGTTTGCAACTTCACCTAATAAGATTTCTGTACTCATTCGGCGTCAGCCCGACCGTCTTTTTGAATATTTTCGCGAAATAGGCGGAATCCGGATAGCCTACCCGCTCGCCGACCTCGTACGTCTTCAGATCATGGCGGCTTCGCAGCAGCTCCTTCGCCTCCTCGATCCGGATCTTGATCGCGTAGTCCGTTATCGTCATGCCGGTTTCCTGCTTGAAGAGCTTGCTTAAGTAGCTTGGGGTAAGATAGACCTGCTCTGCCAGCTTGCCCAAGTCCAATTCCTCTCTGTACGACTTCGACAGCCATAGCTTTATGTCTTCGACCGCCTTGACGCTGCCGCGCCTGCCCTCTCTGATCTGGCGCAGGACGCGAATGAAGCGCTCGGCGTACCAGCGCGACATCGGCTCGAACTTGTAGAGATCCGCAAGCGCTTTTTTCCACGCCTGCTCGGATCCGAATGACTCCTCCGCCAGCTCGGAGAACGCGTCAATTTCCCGCTTAGCCAGATACAGCACCCGGTCCAGCGTCTCCAGGACGGAATCGAACGGTTCTTCTGCTCTTCGGAATGCCTGGAACAAGTCCGTGATCCATTGTTCCAGCTGTTCAACATCCAGAATCTGGAGCGCTCGGATGAGTGCAGGCTCCTTATCCTTCATTCCGCTATGGTCCGGCGATCGGTGCGCAGACCGGGAGGCAGCAGAGCCGCTTAGGATAAGCGCGGCATTCTCGAAGCGGTACATCGCGCGCCGCGCGGCCGCCTCTGCTTCCTCGAACGCCGCTCGGATGTGATGATCGCCGCGGAAGGGCATAGAGACTCCAATCGATACGGAGGCCTCACGCGACATTCGATGCAGGAGCAGCGAACCGATCGACTCCGATCGGGCTACCAGCGGATCTGCCCCCTCCACGATCACGAGCAAGCCGTAGAGACCGTCGCGAATGCGTACCGCGCCGACATACGGAACGTCCTCCTCCTGCAGCACGGCTTCGGCTACCGCGAGCTCAATCGGGCGATCCGAACGAATCGCGTACCATACCGCATCCGTATCCGACACCGCGTCCCCGTGAATCGCCCCCGCTTGCTCCAACGATTCACCGCCGGCTAACAGCAGCTCCAGATTGCGGCGTCGTTCCTGCAGGAGACGCTGCCGCTCGCCGTTAACGGCCGCATCCATCTCATTCAGGAGCCGGTAGAGCTCTGCCTTGTCTACCGGCTTGATGAGATAGTCCGACACCTTGTATCGCAAGGCGGCACGCGCATATTCAAAATCATGGTATCCGCTAATGATCACGCAGCGAACGTCCGGATGCGCGCTATGCAATTTCTCGGCAAACTCCAGACCGTTCATGACCGGCATGCGGATGTCGGTCAGAACCAAGTCCGCGCCGTGCTGCTCCACATGCCGAAGCAGCTCGGCTCCGTTCGGATAGATTCCCTCAACCTTATATTCAGGCGATGCTGATCGGATCAGCTTGGCAAGGCCCAGACGGATCCTCTCTTCATCGTCCGCAATCGCGATTCGCAGCATGTTCTTGCGTCCCCCCTCTTTCTCTACTCCCGATAAGGCACATGAATGACGACCTCCGTGCCTTGACCGGCAACGCTCATAATCTCGACGCCGTAGTGCTCGCCGTAGAACAGCCGGATCCGCTCATTCACGTTGCGCAGCCCGATGCCGCTCCCTCTCATGCGTTCACCGTCCCCGGGCGGCGTATCCATGGAATCCTGCAGCTTCCTCAATGTATCGGCTTCGATCCCCGCGCCGTCGTCTCGAATCCGGAATACGATAGCGTCTCCATGCCGCTCATATGCGATCGTAATCGTCATCATGCCGCCGCTCTGCTCGTCCACGCCGTACAGAACGGCGTTCTCCACGATCGGCTGGAAGATCAGCTTCACGATCCGCAGCGATCGAATCGCCTCATAGTCGCCGCTCAGCTCCATCCGGAACCGGTTCGGGTACCGGTATTCGATGATGCGCATGAACGTATCCAGGTGCGCAAGCTCATCATGCAGTTGCACGAGTTCTCCTCTCGTATTCACGCTGTAGCGAAGCAATTTGCCCAGCAGATGAATCATGTCTGCCACCTCTGGATTGTCATCCACCTCGGCCGTCATCCGAATCGACTCCAGCGTATTGTGGAGAAAATGCGGGTTGATCTGGCTCTGGAGCGCGAGCAGCTCCGCTTCTTTGCGCCGCAGCTGCATATGGTAGTTGTCGTTGATCAGATCGCGCACCCGCCCGATCATGCGATTGAAGTGAAACCCGAGCAGCCCCACCTCATCCCGCCGTCGGACGGGGAAGACGACGTCCAGATTGCCCGTCTGCACATGCTTCATGAGCTGCATGAGCGAGCGCAGCGGCCGCGTAATCGCGAAGGACAGGATGATCGACATGATCAGCGCGAAGCTCATAATGCCGAGCGCCGAGAACAGCGTGAAGTTCCGATTGCGTGCGGCATCCGCGGTCAAGTGCTCGACAGGAACGGCAATGACGACCTTCCAGCCGGTGCTGGCGGAACGGTCGTAGATAACGATTCTCTCTCCTTGCTCGTCGGTATGATAGAAGCTGCCCTTCGCCTGCTTGGTCTT
Organism: Bacillota bacterium; assembly: GCA_023386495.1. Lineage (GTDB taxonomy): Bacteria > Bacillota > Bacilli > Paenibacillales > Paenibacillaceae > Paenibacillus_I. The sequence continues at coordinate 4,733 of JAEWJS010000169.1, forward strand.
CCTCACGAGCGGATCATCCGACTTGTCCTGCGCGAGATATTGCTTGCCGCTGTCGAAGATGACGTGGTCATTCTCGTCCAATATGAGCGTCTCGCCCCCGGTCACCTTGTCCAAGTCCTGAACGTAGCGCTCAATGACGGAGATATTCGCATCGACCGCGATCATGCCTAGAAATTGCAAGGTCGGCGAGTAAATTTCGCGAACGACCGTGAACACATAGCGCTTGTTGTTAAAATCATTCGTGAACTCCTGCGTGCTCACGAGCGCGGCATTGCCGCCCGCCCCGCGCGCCACAGTCTTCCACTTGTCATACGTCGACAGGATGTCCGAACGCACGCCGCCGACCTGTATGCGGTAATAGCCGTTGCCGAAACGGTCGAACAGGTAGATCGAGCTTGCCCCTTCCTTGACGCTGTTCAAGAAGTAGATGCTCTCCTCGACCTGCTTCTGAATCGCCAACGCCGCACCTTGGTTCTGCGGCAGAATATAAGCGTCCCCGCCTTGCGGAAGCACGGCGCTCTCATAATATTCGTTGGCCGATCGTAAGCTCTCGCGAATCTCTTCGACCGCGCCCGGAACGGCGGATAGCCGCTTCATATCGGCAATATACTCGTCAAGGCTGCTGATCATCTTGCGTGCCAGCTCCGCCACGTAGGCTGTCGTATTGTCTTTGATCGACTGCGAATACCGGTCGAAAGAAAAATAAGAAAGCGAGGAAATCGGCAGGATAATCAAGAAGAGGAAGATAAAGATAAGTTTGCGTTCCATCGGCATATCGCGAAACCGTATCGCGAGATTCCACTTGTTCATGGCGTCCGACTCCCCCGTGCCTAGCATTCTAGTATCGTATCACCCATTCTACGACGGCACCGGCAGGTTGGCAATGAAGGTGCCTCTGCATAACGAGAGCCTTCGCCGCATGCGGGCGAAGGCTCTCGTTCATGATCAGGCGTATGTATGCCCCTCGACTTCGACGATCGAGTCGCGGAAGATGAGCTCGCCTGCTATCAATATTTTCTCCAGCGGATCCAAGCTGCGCGCGCTGCGTTCGAACAGCTTGTCGACTGCTCGCCGCCCGAGCGCTTCCTTCGGCACATGTACCGTCGTTAGAGCAGGCCGCATCCGGTAGGCATCCTCGATATTATCGAAGCCGGTAACCGAAATCTCATCAGGCACCGCTAAGCCAAGCTCGCGGAATGCCGCAATGGCGCTGAGCGCAATGGTATCGTTCGCGCACACGACGGCGGTCGGCAGCGGCTGGTTCCTCCGCTTCTTGAGTGCGAGCAGCCATGTCTTGATCTGCTCTTCGAAATCCGCGTAGCCCTCCAGATCGGTCAGGTGGATGGTGGGCGAATAGTGACCGCTCTCCTCGAGCGCGCTCCGGAATCCGGTCCAGCGGTCCATGAAGCTGCGGGAGTAACGGACGCCCCCCAGGAAGCTGATCTCGCGATGCCCGATTCCGACCAGATGCTTCGTCAGCCGATACATGCAATCGTAGTTGTTGACGAACACGGTATCCGAAGGAATCAGGGGATCCTCATGGTCGACGAGCACCATCGGCAGCCCGATGCGATGGACCTCAAGCAGCAGGGAGGTCGAGATCTCGCCTACGCCGATCAAGCCCGCGATGCCGCTCGGATTGAACAAGGTCGTGATCTGATCGATGCTCTGCTCCGAGATGATCATCATGCCGTACCCTTTCTCCTCCAGCCGTGCCGAGATTCCGTCCAGAATCCGCCCCCAATAGAGCGACTCCTTGGTCTGGAAGCGGATATTCGGCATCAGGACAAGCACCGTCTGCTTCGGCGCGGCAGTCTGCGCTGCCTCGGACGGGTTGTTGCGTACATATGCGTTATTTTGCGCAAAATAGCCAAGCTGCGAAGCCGCGTGTATGACGCGTTCTTTGGTCGTCCCGCTTACGCCGCCCTTGCCCGATAGCGCCTTGGACACGACGAACTTGGAGACGCCTAGGTAATCCGCTATTTGCTGCATCGTGATTTTCTTCGCCATATTCTCTCTCCAAACCACATATTCTCTGTATTATAGCATGTACCTTCGTCTGCGTCAGCGACAATCGCTAACGTAAGCTCGCAAGTAGAAGTCGCGTGCGCTTCAAGGTACAATGGTTAACGTTAGCGCCGGTTCGCTGTCGAACCGGGGAAGCGATCACATACCGGAAGGAATGCATGCCTATGGCGAACAGAAGGCTATTGACCGATGCAGATTTTCAAGAGGCGATGGATCGCAATCGCGTGATCCGCGTCTTTCAAGACGACTTAATCGTAAGCTCGGGAGGAACCATCACTCGGTTCGATGACGAGACCGTCGTCATCCAATCCGGCGTAAGCGAGCTCCATTATCACCCGCGCGCACGCTGCGAATTTTTCGAGCAGCGCCGCTAAAATCTAGCATTCGACACAATTCTACCAACTTTGGTTCATTGTACCTCCATTTTGTCGAATTATAGCGATTGTTTATGAGAAAAAAGTCCTTGTATTGACTCCCCCTGCAATGTTAAAATTTCATCGCAAGATGTAATCGGTAAGGGGGAATCACACCATGCTGCAACCACTCTACGATAAAAGCTGTTCGCTTGTCGGATGGATTGAGAAAGGCCGTTATATATTCGATGCCGAAATGAATTGGATTGCCCATATTGATCGGGACCACGGCTGGTCTGCGACGACCAACGAATGGCTTGGCCCCGTTAATGGGTTGATCTGCCTGGATCGCAAAGGACTGGTCGTCTCCTGGAGCACCGGCCAGAAACTGATCGGCGATCCCTACAATCACAGGAAGCCGAACCCGGCTCCCCGCAAACCCAGCCCGCCTCATTCGTACTTGCGTCCCATGACTTCGACGCCAGCATTGCCGGCAGCCCCGCTGGGCGGATGGTCCGCGTTGACCTTCGGCCAATGGATCGCCCAATAGACACGCCCGAACAAGAAAGACACGACCGCGCATCGAGCCGCGATCGTGTCTTTTATGATCTATGCTAGCCTCCCGCTTTTATCGCACTCCTACGTCCAGATCTTGATAATCGAAATAACGGAAATCGGCACTTGTCGTGCTCTCCTTGCCATTCCCGGTTGCGTATAGACCGATGCATACGCCGGTGAAGCACCAATTGCTCTCCGGCGACAGTTGCTTGGCGGGGTATCGGGCGGCTTCCTGCCAGCCCGCTCCTCCTACCGAATAGCGAAGCACGTAATCGTCGTCGTCGGATACGATCCGCAGCTTCACGTCCGCTTCATCCGGCAGCGTTGCGGCGATCCGCGACTCGATCACGCCCTGATGCGCCGTAGTAGCCGTAATAACGCGCGCTCCCTGCTTGCAGCCGACGCCGATCGCGACGAACGCGTCATCGGATAGTCGGGCAGCAAGGCCTGCCTCTTCGCCTTCGCTTTGCGGGCGGAACGACAGCGCGGTCTCAGCCTGCATGCAGACGTTCCGCTGCCGTCGGCATACGAATACCGCAGGCCCCGCATCGCCAAGCGCATGCGCATTGCCGACCAGGCGCAGTCCGCCTCCGGCCGGCAAGGTCAGTTGCTGCGACTCCGGCCGCCTCCGCAGGAATGTCCAGCGAATCGACAGCCGGGCTTCGTCGAAGTCATCGCGGAACGAGAGCGACGGCCGTCTGTCCTCGCTCGTGCCTCCGCCCATCAAGAGGCTGGCCGTGCCTTCGTTCACGTCGATCAGCGGCCAGCCGTCCTGCCAGCGGACCGGCGCTAGGAAGGTTTCCCTGCCCAATATCGAATACTTCCCTTGCACGGGGCGAACGCCGAGGAATACCGCCCACCAGTTGCCTTCTCGGTCCTCGACCAAGTCGGCATGCCCCGTATTCTGAACGGGGTGATCCTTCAACCCCGCATGGGATAGAATCGGGTGCGGCAGCATCTCATACGGCCCGTACGGATGCTTGCTTCTGCCGATGATCTCGCGGTGCCGATCGCCCGTGCCTCCCGATGCGGTCATCACGTAATACATGTCGCCGATCCGATACAGATGCGGACCTTCAACCCAAGGGCCTTCATCCCCGTGGAAAATCGCGACCGGCTCGTTCAGTGCCTGGCCGGTCCGAATATCGATCTCGTATTGGATGATATGCGAATGCTCGTCAGCGCCGGTCTGAACGGTTATATATACTTTGCCGTCGTCGTCGAACATGATCGAAGGGTCGATCCCCCCGTACGGGATACGGATCGGATCCGACCATGGGCCGGCGGGATGCGGCGCGGAGACATAGAAATTGCCGATGCCGTCCACATCGGTCACGATGACGTAATAAGCGCCTTCATGGTAACGGATCGTAGGCGCGAACAGCCCGCGCGAGCTGCCTCTGGACGAGAGGTCGAGCTGCTCGGGCCGATGCAGCGCATGGCCGATCAGCTCCCATGACAATAGGTCCCGGCTGTGGAAGATCGGCAGGCCGGGGTAATACTCGAACGTGCTCGTGACGAGGTAATAGTCATCTTCGACGCGGATAACGCTCGGATCCGGATAGAACCCGGGCAGTACGGGATTGTAGTAAGGTTGCTGCATAATTGCTATACACCGCCTCTTCCTGCTAATAGGTACAGCTTCAGTCTATTCCGTATAGTACATGAGCCCGATCGCGCCGGGTCCCGTATGCGTCGTAATAACCGGCGTAGCCGGACGTATGCTGACAGGCACATCCGTCAGACGCGCGATCGCTTTCTGCAGCCGCATGGCTAACGGCAGGTTGTCCGCATGCGAGAGTCCGATGCCCCGGACGTCTCGCCCGCGAATATCGTTCTCCATTCGATGCATCAGCTTCTCGATGATTTGGGATGACGTACGTACCTTTGCGAAGGGCGAGTACACGCCGTCTTCCAGCATCGCGATCGGCTTCACGTTCAAGATCGTCCCGATCAGGCCTGCTGCACGGCCGATTCGTCCGCCCTTAATCAGGTTCTCCAACGTATCTACGACGACGAGCAGCGTCGTTCGGCTGCGCAGCTCGTCCAGCCGCGCGACGATCGATTCCAACGATTCGCCGGCTTCTGCCATGCGCGCCGCCTCCAGCACCTGAAAGCCAAGCGCTTGCGAGATCATCTGCGAATCGACGACCTCCACGCGGGATGCCGACATCTCCGCCGCCGAGCATGCTGCCGCATAGGTACCGCTCATGCCGCTCGTCATATGAATGGACAAGATCGCGTCGCCGTTAGCGCCTAGCCGGTCATAAGCTTCCGCAAGAACGCCGACCGACGGCTGCGATGTTTTGGGAAGTTCCCGCGACGCCTTCATCCGAACGAGAAAATCCTCCGGCGTAATCGTCACGTTATCGTAGTAAGACACCCCGTCGACGAGCACCGTCAGCGGGATCACCTCGATGTGATGTTGATCTAGCAATTCCTTCGGCAGGTCCGTCGTCGAATCGGTTACGATCTTAATTCCTGGCATAGCACAGCTCCTTGTCGAGTCATCTCTGAGGTCTATTTATTTGTTGCGATCTATTATATACGAGGCAGAGCGTTCGAATGGTCCAAAAAAGCTTGGCGCGGCCCCGGCACTAATCGAACGCATCCAGTACCAGCACCCAATCCTCGTTGCGTCCGCTGGAGGGCGGGATATAGACTGCTTCTCCCTTATTATCGCGTATCCCCTCATGCCGCCACTCGCCGGTGCGGGGGTCGTACCAAGAAGCGCTTACGCGCTTCCCTTCCAGATTGCTCAGGTTCGCGCGAATCGGCAGACCGCTGGGCGAATAGAACATCGCGTAACGCTTGCCGCGGGTCGCAACCTGCTTATTGGCGCCTGCGCCTGGTGATGCGAGCAGCTCCGGGGCCGGCACGCGCTCATCATAAGGACGCGATTCCATCAGGGCACGTACATGCCGCATCTGAGCGGCCCCGGGACGATCGAGCGCCGTCTTCCAATCCATGATGTAATAATCCGTCGGCTCGGTCGTCATCGACCAGATCGAGTGATGGCCGTACGTATGACCGCAAGCGCCGCTGAACAATGCCCAATAGGCAGCCTTGCGGACATCAGCCTCATCGAAGTACCCGTTATCTGCCTTGAAGCCGATCGGGTGATCCTCATAGCACGGCTCTCCGTCAAGCGTAGGCTTCACCGGCTCCAGCGCGTAATCCTTCGTGACCATCTCATGGTTCGCCGGCCCGGAAGCGCCATGTCCCGATTGAATCATGTTGAAGTCTAGCCATGCCTCCTCATGCACATGATGCGAGGAGGAGAGGCTCCCCGGCGGATGAAACGTCATGAGATGGCCTCCGCCATCGCCCTCGCGGAGCCCCTCTGCCATCGCGCGAATCGTCAACATATGTCCCGCATGATGCAGCGGCCGATCTCCGCCCAGAACCCAGACTAGATTAGCCGTGTCCCGATAACGAGCCCCCAGCCACCGGCCGTATGCCCGTGCATTCGTCTCGTCGAAAATGACCGGCCCCTTGCCCCACAGCTGATTGAACTTATCTCCCCAAGTCGGCAGCAATGCAACGTATAGCCCCAGCGAGCCCGCCAGCGCAATGATCGCATCGACATGCTGCCAGTAGTCGTAGCCGCCGCCGACGTCGGGCAGCGTCGGATCAGGCATGCCGGCTTCATTCAAGCGGAGGGGCCGCCTGCCGTAGGCATTATCCGTCGTCAAGCCTTCGAATTCGGCAAGCGCCACGGCTTGAATGACCGTGAAGCCGAGTCTGGCGCGGCTAAGAAGATACAGCTCTGCCTCTTCCAGGCTTAGCTTATGGAACAGCTCCCATGCCGTATCGCCCAGCCAGAAGAACGGCGTACCGTCTTCCTTGGCTAGGTATCGTCTTGACGGGCTAATCGTTAAGCGTGCTAGCGTCTCGTTGTCCTTCACTCGGCATAACCTCCTGATCGGTGTGCTTGCGGCATGCTGTATGCTACCAGCGTACCACAAGTCGGCTCCCCTGTCCGTGTTCGCCGTCACGCCCAACATTTTCCACCCACGTGAAGAAGTCCCGACCAATTTCGGCCGGGACTTCCTTAATCTATACGATTATTCGAACGCACGATCAACTACCGACCGGCTGCCTCCATGGCGGATTTTATCGCGCTGATCGCCTTGCCGGAGAGCGCAAGCATCGCTTCCGTCTTGCCGAATGCTGCTGGACGATAGGCATACTTATGCATCGCCCCGGCTGCTGCAGGAGTCTCGATTTCCGCCTTAACCATCCGTTCATCCTCAGAGAGCGTATCTGCTGCTTTTACCTTGCCCTTCTCATCGAGGAAGAACAGCTCCATCTTGACGGGTACGTTCTTCTCGACCGTCACCAGCGCATAGGTAGTTTGCTCCGCGTCGACGCCGGGATGGATGCCATTGACGAATGCAGTCTTGTACGACTCGACGATCTCCGCTTTTTTGTACGCGCGATCGACTGCAGCCTTTAGCGCTTCACTGCTGCTTGTTGCGCCGGACACGACATCGACCTGCTGCACGCCAGCCTTCGTGCCGGCTTTCCAAAATTCGGCTGTCAATATCGGAATCGCCTTCACGACTTCGGGATATGCCGTTGCTCCCCGATCCACCATATTCACCCCGACGCGCGCCAGCTTCACGTCTACGATCTTGCCGTTACGCAGCGTGACGTCTGCCTGGTTCGCGCCTTTATCGTAAGCATCGCCGTAAGCGATGAAAGTGCCGTCCTTATACTGTGCGGTCTGCTTCGTCGAAGCGTTCAGCAGCGCATCGACGAATGCTGCCCTGGCTGCGGCGGACATCGTCTCTTCGCCCTTGATGTCTGCCATGAACTTGCCCTTCTTCGTCAACCCCGACTCCAGTTGGCTGACAAGTGCCTTCTGGCCGGCGGTGAGCGCCTCTTCCTTGATCAGCTTCTTATCCGCGCCGAATAGATGCACTTTCGCTGATAAGGCTTGAGTCGCGGCCATATCCACGAGAACCAGCAGCCTCGATTGGTGATCGACTCCAGCAAAGGTTCCTTCGAAGTACAGATCGCCGGTGCGCTTCGCGAGCGCTTTCTTGAAGGCTCGTTCGACTGCTAAATTCCAGCTGTGGCTGCTCTCCGTTGCTCCCGTAATCGCATCCGTCTTGTCGTCGAAATTCCGAATGTACGAGCCGTTCGCGAGCAGCTTTGCGGTCATTGGGGCATTCGCTGCCACGACATCCGCATACGCGGTATTCCCTCTGTCAATAAGATTAGCGCCTAAGCGATAGAGCTTGACGTCGACGAGCTTGCCGTTACGAATCACGATATCCGCCCGCTCCACGCCCTTATCCCGCGCTTCGCCGTAAGCCGAGTAGAATCCGTCGACATACAAGCTATCCTTGACGACTCTCGCATTCTGGTCGGCGTCCCACAGCGCGTTCAGCGCTGCCTTGAATTCCGGCTCATACCCCTTCACGGCCTGTGCGCTTAAGCCGCGATAGAGCATCTCATTCGCGATCGTATAGACGAGCTTGGCCTGTTCAGCCGTCATGGACGCTTCATCGACGGCATCGCCTTTGGCGTTCAGCGGGTACAGCTTCACGCCGATCAGCTTCCATTGATCATACTTGGCGAATGCCATGTATTTGCCTTCCGGATCAACACCCATGTGCTCGCCCTCGAAGTAGACCTGATCGGCCGGCTTATCCTTAAGCGCGCTTGCGAATGCTCGATCCAAGGCAAGCTTCCAGCCGTCGCTCGAACGTGTCGCGCCGGATACAACATCCGCTTGCGCCGCTTCCTGCCGAGTCTTGCCGATAAGCCTTCCCTTCATCGTCTCGTACGCCTGCCAGAGTCCGTTGTAATTGTACCGGACGTCCCGATCGATTAGCTTAGGGCTTGTGCGGAGCAGCTCGAGCTGCGCAACCTTCCCGTCCTTAATCGTGACCTTTACGCCTTCGGTGCCCTTCGAATATGCATCGCCGTAAGCGACGTACACGCCGTCCTTATAAGGATTCTGCGGCGCGGCTGCCGGCTTGGCGGCAGCTGCAGGAGCTGCAGGAGCTGTAGGAGCTGCCTGCTTAACCGCTGGCTGCTCTTGCTTAACCGTGGACTGCTCTTGTTTGGTCGACGGCGCAGGCTTGGATGCTTGTTTGCCCGGCGCAGTAACCTCCTTCTCAGGCGCAGTCGCCTTCGCTTCCGCTGTCGTTGAAGCACTCGCATAGGCATCCACGATCGGAAGCTTGACGTTAGTTGGTTGGGCAGATGCCGTCACGGCTGTTGTGAGCAGCATGGCTCCGATGACGGTTATGGATACGATACTTTTCAAGTTGAATCTCTCCCCAGTATGTTATTTCGCATGCGATTCCAGAACTTATAAGGCACATTGAATCGTTTCCTTGGCGTTGCACGCTGATGCCTGCGATGGGTGCGATTTCCTCCTCTACGTGGTGAAAAGATTCACATAGTATTATGCAGAAAAACAAAGGTCTCGTTTTGCCTGCATATTCCTACAATAACAACATTTACGCCCCGAATCTGTGCATTATATCACGGCAGCTTACGCGTCACTCGGTTATCCACGCCCGCGATAATCACTAGTTCAAGCTGCGCAGGGCGCTCGGAGGCGCTCCCTTGTATCGTTTGAAGGTGCGGCTGAAATAATAGATATCCGAATAGCCTGTTTGGAGCGCGATCTCGGACACGGTCATCGGCGAGTTATAGAGCAAGTACTCCGCATGGTCGATTCGGATGCGATTGATATACTCGGTAATCGTCCTGCCGGTGAGCTGCTTGAACAATCTGCTGAAATGATAGCGGCTGAGACCCGTCTCGCGCGCAAGCCGGTCTACGGTCAACTTGTCCCGGTAGCGGCGCTCGATCAGCGTCAGCGCCGGTTCCAGCCTCTCCAGCGCGGTAACGCGGCTGGCCGAATCTTCCGGCGTCAGAATCGTCGAGACATGGCTGCGCAGCAATGCGCAGAAGAATGCATACAGCCGCGACTTGACCGCAAGCTCGTAACCGAATGCTTGTCCCCTCAGCTCCTCAATCAATTCGAGCATGCAGGCGCGCAGCGATTCGTCCTGTTCGATCAAGTTCCGGAATAACGTCATATTGCGCGCGATCGGCGTGACGTATTTCGTCTGCACGTCATCGAGCGTTCTGCTGTCTAGCAGCGTCAGATCGAATATGACCGCATAATAGAACAATCGCTCCGACCGGCTGATCCCGTAATGCAGTTCATTACTGTTCACCACGATAAGGTCGCCCGAAGCTGCGCGCAGCGTCTCCGTCCCGCACGTAATATCTGCTTCGCCGTCCATCACGCACAGGATTTCTACATGGGCATGCCAATGCGCCGGGAACAACAGCGTACCGATGCCTTCTGTAGAACATGCATGCACTTTGATCGGGAACAGCGGATTCGGCATCGGCATCGGTTCGCGCAGCAGTTCATTGTCATGCATGCAATCGCCCCCTACGGCAGCACAATCGTGCAAATGTTGAGCATGGTTATTCATGGCTTTCCGGTTGTCTGTCCTTATAATACGAGAGGAGAACGACTTCAATCAAGGAGGTTGGATCATTGGATACGAAGCCGATTCAAATAGGCGTCATCGGAACGGGCTCGATCTCTGAATTTCACTTGAATGCTTATGCGAACAACCAGGAGGTACGGCTTGCGGCCGTGTGCGACCTGAACGAGGATCGCGCACGTGCGGCTGCCGCCAGATTCGGCGCCGGCACAGTCTATACGGATTATCGCGATCTTCTAGCCGACCCGGCGATCGATGCCGTCAGCGTCTGTACCTGGAACAATACGCACGCGGAGATTAGCATTGCCGCCCTAGAGGCCGGTAAGCATGTGCTGGTCGAGAAGCCGCTGTGCCGGACGGTCGAGGAAGCGATTCGCATGCAGGATGCCGTCCACAGCAGCGGCAAGCTGCTGCAGGTCGGCTTCGTGCGGCGCTACGAATCGAAGGCATCGCTTGTCCGTCAGTTCGCCGAGCAAGGCGAATTCGGCGACATCTACTACGCCAAGGCATCGACGCTGCGCCGTCTCGGCAATCCGGGCGGCTGGTTCGCCGATATCGAGCGCTCGGGCGGCGGCCCGCTGATCGATATCGGCGTGCATGTCATCGATCTCTGCTGGTTCCTTATGGGCCGGCCGAAGCCGGTCAGCGTCAGCGGCAATACGTACAAGCAGCTGGGCAACCGCTCGAACGTGCAGCATCTCAGCTTCTATAAGGCGGCAGACTATCAGGCGGACCTGAACACTGTCGAGGATCTGGCTAACGCGCTGATCCGCTTCGAGAACGGCGCTTCGCTCGCGGTCGATGCCAGCTTCACGCTGCACGCCAAGGAAGACAAGACCGCCATCGCGTTATACGGCAGCCGCGGCGGGATCGAGCTCGAACCCGAGCTCGTCATGGTCACGGAGAAATTCAACACGATTCTGAACGTCTATCCGCAGACGGACAGCAAGAGCTTCGACTTCGCCGGAGCCTTCCAGAACGAGATCGATCACTTCGTGACATGCATCCGCACCGGACAAGAGCCGCTCAGTCCGGTCGAGGACGGCGTTGCGATCATGCGCATCCTGAACGGCATCTACGAATCCGCCCGGACAGGCCGCGAGGTGACGCTGTGAAGCTCGGAATCAGCACCTATAGTTACTTGCGCGCGATCGAGAGCGGCGAATGGACCGTGCTCGATGCGATCGATGCGACTGCCGCCCTCGGCGCCGCGCATGTGGAGATCGTCCCACTGGGCTTCAGCCTGATCGATAATCCCGCGCTAGTCGAAGCGATCCGTCTGCGCGCGCAGGAACGCGGAATCGCATTGTCCAATTATGCGGTGGACGGCAATTTCTCCGACTTGGACGACGCGGCATTCGAAGCGGAGGTTGACCGCCTCAAGGCGCAAGTCGATATCGCGCGCGCGCTCGGCGTGCCGCGGATGCGCCATGACGTCGCTTGGACCCGGGACACGTCAATGGCCCACTATATGACCGAGCTCCCGCGGCTGGCAGATGCATGCCGCCGTATTGCCGAATACGCGGCAGCCTTCGGCATCGTGACCAGCGTCGAGAATCACGGCTATTACGTGCAAGCCAGCGACCGCATTCTTGCCCTGCTCCATGCCGTCGATCACCCTAATTTTAAGACGACCGTCGATATCGGCAATTTCATGTGCGCCAACGAGGAGCCGGCCTCGGCTGTTCGAAGCGTCATCGGTATGGCCTCGATGCTGCATCTGAAGGACTTCTATAAGCGTCCGGCTTCGCGCAATCCCGGCGAGGGCTGGTTCCCTACCGCAGGGGGCAGCTTGCTGCGCGGGGCGATCGTCGGGCATGGTGACATCGATATTCCCGAGGTGCTTCGGATTGTGCATGAATCCGGCTATGACGGGTATGTGTCGATCGAATTCGAAGGGATGGAGGAATGCAGGCTCGGCACGCGCTTAGGCTTCGAATACGTGCAGCGCATTCTGGAAGGACTGTAGCTTACCAATACGATGAAGGCGGTGACGCGAAGATGAATAATCCCATCGGCGTAATCTCGGACAGCTTCAAGCTCGGGCTGCGGGAAGGTCTGCGCAAGGCCCGCGAAGTAGGCGCGGACGGCGTGCAGCTCTACGCAGTAGCCGGCGAAATGGATCCGGCTAACTTATCGGCCGAAGCCCGCAGAGCCCTGAAAGCAGACATCGCGGCGCTCGGACTCACGATCTCCGCATTGGTCGGCGACCTAGGCGGCCACGGCTTCCAGGATCCCGCTCACAATGCTGCGAAGATCGACAAGTCCAAGCGCATCCTGGAGCTAGCGCTCGAGCTTGGCACGAACATCGTGACCACCCATATCGGCATCGTCCCTGACGACCGCGGCGGACGCGTCTACGACACCATGCAGCGTGCCTGCACGGAACTGGCCGACTATGCGGCGGGCATGGGCGCGCACTTCGCGATCGAGACAGGTCCTGAGACGGCCGCGCATCTCCGTTCGTTCCTGGATACGCTCGGAAGCCGAGGCGTGTCCGTCAATTTCGACCCGGCCAACATGGTCATGGTGACGGGCGACGATCCCGTCCAGGGCGTTCATATTCTGAAGGACTACATTGTGCACACGCATGCCAAGGACGGGATCCGGCTGCGCGAAACGGATCCGAGATTGATCTATGGCGCGTTCGGCTTCGATCCGATGTCCCACGAGAAGCTGGCGGAGATGGCCGACTCCGGCGAATACTTCCGCGAAGTGCCGCTCGGGGAAGGAGGCGTGGACTGGGACGCATATCTCGCAGCGCTTCAGGATATCGGGTACCAAGGCTATCTGACGATCGAACGCGAAGTCGGCGCCGACCCGGAAGCCGATATCCGCAAGGCCGTCGCGTTCTTGCAGCGCTATCGGCGGCAGCAGTGACAACGAAGACAAGCGCAGCGAATGGGAGGAATTGCAGTGACGACAACAAGGCACGCAGAACAACAAGCGCATTGGATCATCGCGCAAGCTGAGGAAGGCCGGCTCTCCGGCGCCCGGGAATCGCGGCTTTTGGCCGGTTATTCCGGTACTGGGTACGTTACGCTTTTTGAACAGCCTGGAGATTATGTAGAGGTCGATTTCACGCTGGAAGCCGCCGGCTCCTACGTGCTCTACATGCGTTATGCGCTGCCGCATAAGGACCAGCGCAATCACCTCTATGTAGACGGCATCCATTACGGGGACATGGTGAATGCCCGATCCGATTCGTTCGCGATCGCCGAGCTGTGTACCGTGCACCTTGAGTCCGGCGTGCATACCGTCAGGCTGGCCAAGTCCGGCGGCGGCATCATGGTCGATTATTTGGCGCTTGCGCCGCTGTCGCCTCGCCAGCCGCTCCCCTTCTCGCTCAGCAATCCGAATGCGACGCCCGAAGCGCGCGGCGTCATGCGGTATCTCGCAGAGATTCATGGGCACTGCATGCTGACCGGTCAGCATACGGTAGCAGCGGACGGACCCGAACTGGCCTTCATCGAAGAGAAGACGGGCAAGCTGCCCGCGCTCCGCGGCTACGACCTCATGAGCTATTCGCATTATACCGAGACAGAACTGCCTACCGAGCATAAGCGCTGGGAGATCGAAGTCAATGCCGGCTCGATCGAATCGGCCATCGATTGGTACCGTAACCGCGGCGGGCTTGTCACGTTCTGCTGGCACTGGTTCTCCCCGCTCGGCGGCGAGGATAAGACCTTCTACACGTGGCATACGAACTTCGACTTGACGCGCGCGCTAATCGAGGGAACGCCGGAGCATGAAGCGCTGCTCTCGGACATGGATGCAGGGGCGGACGCGCTCCGTAAGCTGCAGGACGCCAATGTTCCCGTGCTGTGGCGTCCGCTGCATGAAGCGGACGGCGGTTGGTTCTGGTGGGGAGCCCAGGGTGCGGAGCCGTACAAGAAGCTATGGCGCCTGATGTATGACCGCTACACGAACTTTCATGGCCTTCACAATCTCATCTGGGTATGGAACGCGCCGCACCCGGATTGGTATCCGGGCGGCGATGTCGTCGATCTGGCCGGCGCAGACATCTACAACGCGAAGGGCAACCACGGCCCGCTCACGTTCTGGCATGATTATACTTCGCTCATGACCGGGCATAGCAAGCCAGTCGCGCTGACCGAGAACGGGCCGATCCTCGATCCGGAGCTCGTCAGGAAGACGCGTACGCCATGGCTCTGGAATATGGTATGGGGCGGGGGCTTCGTCACGGATGGTGCCAGCACCTCCTTCGACATGCTTAGCCAAGCCTATAACCATCCGTACTGCATCACGCTGGACCAGCTGCCTGACTGGAACCCGTCCGGCACGTAACGCCTCATCACGCAGCAATCCCCCGACAACACCGCAACGGCGGAGTACGGGGGATTGTTTTTTACATGCGGTACTTGCGGATCATCCGTTTCGTATGCGCGCGCATGATCCGCATCAGCCTTACATCGCGTGCCGAGACGCCGGAAGCATGCGCGCCGTGAATGTAGGCGACCTCCCGGTTCGGGATCACGCGGTACTGGACCGCAGAATCCGCCCTGAAGCGCTTCACCCACGTCGATTGATAATCCACCTGCTTGATTTCGGCTCGCCCGCCTTCATCCTTCCGAACCGTGATGAGCAGCACGATCCCGTTATGCGTGTAGGGATTGCGCTTCAGACGAATCGAGATCAGATTGCCTAGCGAGTAGGCCTTCACCTTATTATTTCGCGTCCATACGATCGGCTGCAGCACATGCGGATGGGCGCCCAGAATAATGTCGGCGCCGCTTTGGAGCAGCTTGCGCGCCATCGCCTTCTGTCTGGCCGTCGGCACGGCGCTGTATTCGATACCGTCATGCAAGCTCACGATGACGATGTCGGCCCCCTGCTCGCGCAGGCGCTTCACATCCGCCAGCATGCGGCGTACATCCAGCAGATTCACGCACCATGGCATGTCTCTGGGGATCGGATTGCGATTCGTATGCTTCGTGTAGGACAGCAACCCTACGCGAATGCCGCCCCGTTCCAGGATGAGCAGGTCGCGTGCCGATTCTGCGGAGGCGTAGGTGCCTGTATGCGCGATGCCCGTCTCGTCGAGTACCTCGATCGTTCGCAGCAGCCCCTCCCGGCCGTTATCCAAGCAATGGTTGTTCGCGGTCGTCAATACGTCGAACCCTGCCCTCTTCAGCGCCGGCGCCAGCGACTCCGGCGTGCTGAACAGCGGATTCCCTGTCGCGGGATTGCGCTTCTTGACGAACGGCTCATTCCCGTACAGCGGCGTCTCCAAGTTACCGATTGTCAAATCGGCTTGCTGCAGGACAGGGGCGATCTCCCTGAAGATCGGATCGTAGTCATACACATCCTCACCTACATTCGGAAGCTTGGCAGATAAGCTAATCATGCCGTTGATTAGAATATCTCCGACTGCGGCAATGGTGATTTCGCTCATTCCACATCTCCTCTCGTTCCTCGTACCAGACTATGCGTACGCGGAGAGGTTGGACTGGGTAAGCGCCTTGTCTAGGCGGCATTGCCCTACAGGATCACGTCTTCCGTCTCCCTTGCGAGCTTGTACACTCGAGTCCCTACTCGAATAACGGTCCCTTCTGCTGCCCTGCCGATCGTTACCGAGCTGCCTGCCGGTACCCGGATCCGCGTCTGGATTCCCCCCTCGGGCCTCGCTTCCCGGATGCGGACGCCATGCTCCGCATAAATCTCGCTGCCGCGTGCATAGCCGTCAATCTGCACGACGCCTCCGGCATGCAGCTTCGAGCTTACCGCACCCTTCTGCCCGATCCGAATGTCCCCCGAACAGTAGAGCCGGCTGTCCTGCACGAATCGCGCATGCAGCTGGGATTCCCGGCCGACCTCCTTCTTCGCGACGCTCCGGTGCAGCCGATCGACCCTTGCGGCCAATGCACGCAGATCGGCCATCGAGGCAATCTCGGCCAGGAACGGCTCGGTGAAGTTGATCTTCAGCTTATGGCATAGGATCAGCCACTCTTTATCAATGCCGGGCATGTTCATCTTGACCTTCTGGCACAAGGCGGCGACCAGCCCCGGGACAGACGTGAACGGCTGTCTGGCGAGCGACTCGAACAACGGGCCGAAGCCGGTGCGCCTCAACCAGGCGTCGAACTGAGCGGCGCTGCTCATGCGCTGATGAATGGCATTGGTCATGGCATGCAGCTCGCCGCTGATCTCGCCGATCAGCAGGCCGAGCTCTTGCTCCAGCATGCTCCCTGCTCCAGCGGACACTTCGCTTGATACGATGCTCTTGCGCACGAGCACGGCGTGCTCTGCCGACACCTGCGCCATCATGAGATGCTCATGGAAGCGAACGATGCCACGAGCAGCAACTTTATGTTCCAACTCCCGATCCATACGGGCATAATCGATCATAAGACAGTCCTCCAATTCGCGGAACCGTCGTGTCTGCACGTTCCTCCTGCTGCTCTCCGCATCTCTTCTGTCCTCATTATGAAGGCCGGGCAAGGCGAATCCTATGACCGAAGCTTCCTAATTCGACGAAATGAGAGCTTCTTCTCATAAGACAGGACCCGCCCTGAGAAGGGCCGGTCCTGTACGGTCACGGTCAACCTGATGCTCTATTTGACTTTGCGATACAGCTTTTGTTTCGGCAGAATCGCTTCATAACTTTCGCTTCGCGTCGTGTAGGCGAGCGACTCCTTGTCGCCGAGTCCGAGCACGCCCAGCATCGTCAGGCTGGAGTAGAATAGCTCCAGCACCTTGTCCTTCAGCGTTTTGTCGAAGTAGATCAGCACATTCCGGCAGAGAATGACTTGGAACTCGTTGAACGAGCCGTCCGTCACGAGATTATGCTGCGCGAACACGACATTTTTCCTCAGGCGGTCATGGAACACAACGCGATTATGGTCTGCTCGATAATAGTCCGAGAACGCCGCCGTGCCGCCTGCCATCACATAATTTTGCGTATATTGCCTCATAGGCGTCAGCGGGTAAGACCCGCTCTTGGCAGCCTTCAGCACGTCCATGTTGATGTCGGTTGCATAGATGATCGACTTGTCCAGCAGCCCCTCCTCATGAAGCAGAATCGCCATGGAATACACTTCTTCGCCCGTTGAGCAGCCGGCGTGCCAGATGCGAATCGAAGGGTAGGTCCGCAGCAGCGGCACAACATGCTCCCGGAAGGACAAGAAGAACGCGGGATCCCGGAACATCTCGGTCACGTTGATGGAGAAGTCCGCGAGCAGCCGTTCCAGACAAGCCGGATCATGCAGCACTTTCTCCTGCAGGCCCGAGATGCTGGACAATCCCTCCGCATGGACGCGGTGCCAGATTCGTCTGCGGATCGAGGAATAAGCATAGCTTCGATAGTCATAGCCGCACCAGTTATACAGCCCGAGCAGCAGCAGATCGATCTCGATTCGTTCCAATTCTTCGTTCATCGCGCCATCCGATCCGCCCCGTCCGGGTGCAGCCAGACTTGAATGAGCGACAGCAATTGATCGCTGTCCACGGGCTTGACGATGTAATCGGACGCGCCCGCTTCCATGCACTTCACGCGGTCTTCCTTCATGGCCTTCGCCGTCAGCGCGATAATCGGCAGATTCGCGAATGCCGGGTTATGCCTGATTCTGCGCATCGTCTCGTACCCGTCCATCTCCGGCATCATAATATCCATGAGCACGACATCGACAGGCTGGCCTGACTCCAGCAAGCGAAGGCCTTCCATGCCGTTCTCCGCAAAAGCTACCTTCATGCCGTGCATCTCGAGTATATTGCTCAGCGCGAACACGTTACGGACATCGTCATCGACAAGCAGCAGCCGCTTGCCCTCCAGACCGCCGAATTTCCCTGTCCATACGGCATGCGCCGCCGCAGCGGCTTGCGATTCCGGCTCGGCTTGCAGGTACAAGTCAAGTTCGCCCAACAGACGCTCCGGCGCATGCTCGTCCTTGATAATAATCGTGTGCGCGAACTTCTTCAGGAAGATCTCTTCCTTGGCAGTCAGGTCCCGACCCGTGTAGACGAAAATTTTGATGCGATCGCTCAGCCGATGCCGCTTCATCCGCTCGAGCAGCTCGAAGCCGGACGTGTCGGACAAGCCTAGATCGAGCACCATGCAGTCGAAGGTACGGACCTTCAGTTCCTCCATCGCTTCGCGCCCTGTAGCGACAGCCGTGATCACGACATTGCGGCTGCCGACCAATTCCATTAAGCTGCTGCGCTGGGCGCGATCGTCATCCACGATCATGAGACGCTTGATATGCTTGTTCGGCACGGAAGACTGTCGGACTTCGGAAGCTTCCCGCGGTTCGGCTGCCGCGGCAGCCTCGGCCTGCTGCAGCCGATGTCCCGGATCCGTCACAGTCGGCATGACAGGCTCTACGCGCTCGGCCTGCATGCCGTTCCCGATATAGAACGTGAAGGTGCTCCCCTTGCCTTCCTCGCTCGAGACCGTTATTTCGCCTCCGAGCAGATTGGCAATTTCCCGGCAAATGGATAGTCCGAGCCCGGTTCCCCCATACTTGCGGCTCGTCGTGCCGTCTGCCTGCTGGAACGCTTCGAAGATCAGCGCTTGCTTATCCGCCGGGATTCCGATCCCGCTGTCGGCCACGGCGATATAACAACGTTCCGCGCCGGCATCCTCGACCCCGAACGTCAGCGTGACTTGGCCCTGCTCCGTGAACTTGAAGGCGTTGCCGAGCAGATTCGACAGCACCTGCTGCAGCCGCTGCTCGTCGCCAGCTACCGTGCCGGGTACCCGTTCGTCCATCGTAATGAGGAATGCGATTCCCTTCTCCGCGGCAACAGGCTGGAATTGGCTGCGTGCGTAGGCAGCCAGGTCCTCGATCGCTACCTGGCTGATATGGATATCCGCTTTGCCGGATTCTACCTTCGCAAGATCCAGGATATTGTTAATGATCGCCAGCAGGTCGCAGCCCGACGAATAGACCGTGCGCGCGAACTCCGATTGCTTGTCCGTCAGGTTGCCGTCCGGGTTGTCGGCGAGCAGCTTGGACAAGATCAGCATGCTGTTGAGCGGCGTGCGCAGCTCATGGGACATGTTCGCCAGGAACTCAGACTTGTACTGGGAGCTCGCCGCCAGTTCCCTCGCCTTCGTCTCCAGCGCTATGCTTGCGCGTTCGATCTCCAGGTTCGTCTCCTCTAGCAGCCTATTCTGCTTCTCCAGCATATTCGCCTTATCCTGAAGCTCGGTATTCGTCTGCTCCAGTTCCTCCTGCTGGAATTGCAGCCGTTCCTCGGAGCTGCGCAGCGCCAGCGCCTGCGTCTCCAGCTCTTCATTGGCCGCCCGCAGCTCCTCTTGCTGCGATTGAAGCTCTTCGGACTGGGCTTGGAGCTCCTCGGTCTGCATCTGGGATTCTTCGAGCAGTCGGGCAAGTCGCGACCTGCTGATCGCGCTGTCCAGAATGATGCTCAGATTGCGAACAAGCTCATCGAGGAGCGCATGCTGATTCGAGCTTAAGCGTGTGAAAGCTCCGTATTCGACAACGGCAATCGTCTCTCCGTTATGCAGTACGGGAAGGACATAGAGATACGAAGGAAGCGCCTCCCCCAGCCCGGACCTGACGGGGTGATAGCCCGGCGGCACATCCGTCAGCAGCATAGGCGTCTTCTCGACTGCCGCCTGGCCGACTAATCCCTCGCCCGGCGCGAACTTCGCGGGAAGCAGCTCCCGCTGCCCGCATGCATGGGCACCCAACAGCTTGAAGCACCGCTCCTCTTCGTCCTTCATGTAGAAGACAGCATTGCTTCCTTCGATCAACGGCACCGTCCGCGACAAGTAGAGCGCGGCAATCGATTCCACGTCATGCTGACCGTTCAGCGCGGTCGTAATGTCGGCGACATGGGTCTTCACCCAGCTCTGCTCTTGATTGATTCGGCTGTATTCCTGCTCCTTGGCAATCTGCTCCTCGAGGGATGCGGCCATATAATTGAACGAGCCGGCCACATCGTCAATCTCATCGTTGCCTATCACTTCGATGCGCGCCGCCAGCCCCTCCGAATTATGCGACGCCCCGGACATGACGCGCGATACATGGTTCAACCGCTGCGCGACAGACCACATGTTCCGGTTGACGAAATAGATGCCCGCCATGGCAATCAAGAGCGATAAGATGCTCGTTACGACCATCAGGGGCTCGACGACTTGATCCATCATCACGAGCGACTCGTTCGTGTAGGCTTCGTAGTTATCCGTGATGGCGGCGATGGCATTGAAGAAGTCCGCCTGCATCTGATCGCCTTGCTCGAGCACGATCCGGCTGGCCTCTGCCTGCTGTCCTTCCCGCACCAAGGCGGTCACGTCGAGGATGTATTGATAGAACACCCTGTTCGTCTCGACCAGTTCCTGCACGTATTGCTCCAGCTTGGCATCGCCGGCGACGCTCTCCAGCCGATCGATTTCCGACTGAATTTCGATATGAAGCCCGTCGATCGCGGCGACTTCTTGCTCGATCGCCGCCTTGTCATCCATGACGAGAATGTTGCGAAGGCTGATCGATTCGTCCTTGGTCATCCGTTGGATATGATAGGCCGTGTTCTGTACGTCTGAATGATACCTTAACCGCTCGCCGATCTCGTTCACCGAGAACGACTGGAAGATGCCCATTCCGGCCTGCAGCATCGCGATGGCCAAGAGCACGAGCAGTCCGGCAAGCAGCTTCGTTCTAATCTTCATCCCTGCACCTCCCGTTGGTTACGCTTCTGTCTGCATCCGGAAGCTTGCTTCCATGCATGCCTGATAGATATGGGACATCGCCTGCATGCGATCGGATACGTTCATCTTCTGGAAAATATGCGTAATGTGGTTCTTCACCGTGTGTTCGCTGATGTAGAGCCTGTCCGAAATTTCCTTGTTCGTCAGCCCCTCGATGATGAGCTCGAATACCTCGGTCTCGCGAGCGGATATGGCGTACCGTTCCTTCGTCTGAAGGATTGCCGCCTGGAGGATCGCTTGGTTCGCGTCGGACGTTACGGTTAGCGGCACCGGAAGCGGCACGGCCGGCGGCATTGCGAGCGGCACTGCAGCCGGATGCTGAAGCTCAGACCGCTGCTCGGCCGCGGCGGCCGATTCGTCCGACAGGTTCTGCAGCAGGAACACTTCGAATTCCGCCGGCGGGACAGGCGGGCAGAACAGATAGCCTTGAATAACGCTGCACTGCTCCTGCCGGAGCGCCTCCAGCTGCTCCTCCGTCTCCACGCCTTCCGCGATCACCTCCATCTTCAAGCTTCTGGCGAGCTTGATGATCGACGCGATGAGCGCGATGCTATCCGGAGATTTCGAAGAGATATCCCGCACGAAGGAACGATCGATCTTCAGCGTATCGATCGGGTAGCGTCGCAGATAGTTCAGCGATGAATACCCGATGCCAAAATCATCGATGCTGATCGATATGCCACGCTTGCGGAGCTGCATGAGCGTCTCTGTAACCGCCTCTTCGTTATGCATCAGCATCGACTCCGTAATCTCGATTTCCAGCCGCGAAGGCTCGACCGATGCCGCAGCGATCGCGGCGTCAATCCGCTCGACCAGCTCCTTCTGCAGAAATTGCTGCGCCGCAAAATTGACTGCGGCCCGAATGGGAGCCAGGCCTGCTGCGTCCCAAGCCTTAACCTGCTGCAATGCTTCCTCAAGCACCCACATGCCGATCTCGACGATGAGGCCGGATTCCTCTGCGAGCGGAATGAATTCGCCCGGCATGACCAGCCCCCAATTCGGATGTTCCCATCTGATCAATGCTTCCGCGCTGTCGATTCTTCCCGTCGACAGATCGATGCGCGGCTGGTAATGAAGCGTCAATTCCTTCCTATCGATCGCCTTATAGAGGTCATGCTGCAGCACGAAGGCGCGGTATGAATGAAGGTTCATACCGGAATGGTAAATCTTCAGCTTGTTCTTGCCCTGCTCCTTGGCACGGTACAATGCCGCGTCCGCGTTCTTGAGCAATAGCTGCGCGTCCTCGCCGTCATATGGGAAGATGCTCATGCCGATGCTCGTCGTGATGAAGAGCTCGTATTGGCCCACGATGAACGGCACGCGGAATTGCTCGAGGATATGCTCAGCCAGCTCGATCGCGGCTTCCCGGTTCGTGTTCGGAAGCAGGATATTGAATTCGTCTCCGCCTATGCGCGCAACGTAATCGTCCTTGCGTACGGTGTCGGACAGCCGCTCTCCGATGAGTTGCAGCAGCTCGTCGCCCACCAGATGTCCGAGCGAATCATTGATGTACTTGAACCTGTCCATGTCCAAATACAGCATCGCGAACATGTACCCGTTCTGCTTGGATTCCGCGATGCACGCGTTCAGCCGGTCACTGTAGGATCTTCGGTTCGGCAGCTTGGTGAGCCCGTCATGGTAGGCCATATGCGTAATGATGGCTTCCGCTTCCTTCGCGCGCGTCATATCGTGAATCGTAATGGCCGCAATGCTCTTGCCCTGCACATATCGCATGCCGGCTTGAAGCTCGGCGATAAATTCTGTTCCGTCCTTGCGAGCAGCCGTCACTTCATAGCGATGCGCGTAGTCGTGCATGGGATTGCGTTCCCATATGCGATCAAGGATTGTGCCCGATTGCGAGTTGGCGAACAGCGTTCGAATCGACCGGCCCAGCAGCTCATTCGCCTCATACCGGAACATCGCCGTAACGGCCGGATTAACCTTCATTATTCTGCCTTGCTCGTCCACGACAATCATGGAGTCAAGCGAGGTTTCGCTGATGACATTCGTCAGCGCCTCCGAGACGCGCAGCTCATTGGTCAGCGCAGTGAGCTCTTGGTTCGCCCTCTCCAACTGAAGCGTCTTGTCCGCAAGCGCCTCCGCTTGCTGCATGAGCCGCAGATTCAAACGGTACAGATCGACGAAGTTCTCTACCTTCGATTTCAGAATGAACGGATCGAACGGCTTCAATATATAATCGACGGCACCGAGCGAATAGCCTCTGAAAATATGCTCGGCGTCCATATGGTTGGCGGTAATGAATAGAATCGGAATGTGCTTGGATCGCTCACGCGCCTTAATGATCTTGGCTGTGGCGAAGCCGTCCATTCCCGGCATCTGCACATCAAGCAGAATGGCGGCAAAGTCGACTTTCATCACTTGCACGAGCGCTTCTTCGCCGCTTGCCGCCTTAATCAGACGGTAATCGTCCCGCTCAATAATCGCTTCAAGGGCCAATAGATTTTCCGGTCGGTCATCCACGAGCAGCAAATTCACGCAATCCTCATGAAGCATGGACAATAACCCCCCCATCTACCATTGACTACAATCGGGTATGTAAAAATATTACAATAATATTACATTCTTTCGTATAGAATAGCATAGGGCCGAAGGGGATTACAGTTTTTTCTTCCTTTCGGATGACTATGGGAGTAGGTCTTAGGTAGGGAGTAGGAATAGGAGTCTGTTCTTAATCTGGCGATTCGCGGCAGGATAAGAAGCGAGGTGGATGCGGCATGCCGCGCGATTCCGGCATGATAGATTCCATACTAGTCCGGAAGAAGGCGATCCCGATGCTTCGAGCTTGCAGCAAAAGCGCGGTTATCGAATTAACGATCAAACAAGCCCGTTATGTCTACGAAATGCTAGGCGTTTCGGTCGGCAATTCACTCATGGCGCAGCTGTCCGACAGGCTGAGCACGAGCGTTATGCGCGTGGGCATCATGTGGCGGACCGGCGATGATCGACTCACGATTTCTTTGATGTATGACCGCGATCTAGATGGGATCATGCCGCTTGCCAGCTATCTGATTCGGATGATCGACAGCGAGCCGTTCGAGGTCGAGGCGTACCGGCTCTACCTGTCGGCTGAAGCCCATATTCGTCTCTGCATTTCGGACTCCTGCTCGGACTGCGACGCCGTGCATATCGCTCCCTATGAACGAGGAACGGACGCGATCGCCATTCCGTCCCCTGTGCACGGCAGCTTGACATTAGCGGCAGTCAATCGCATACCGGTACGCGTCGGGCATACGCAGGCACGGATTTCGAATTGGGGTCCGGAGCTCCTGCGGTTGCAGACTCCCCTGCGCCTTCCCCGTCATGGGCAGCTCGCGGTGGACGTCATGACTCGCGTCCTCGATCAGGAAGTTAAGCTGTCGGGACGGGTCATCTGGGCTGCCGCCGCAAGCGGGGACGAGTTCGAATACGGCATCGAGCTGGAAACGTGAAAAACCCGCCTATACAGGCGGGTTCGACCGGCTATGGCTGCTAGGCCGTCTTCTTCCGGTTCCGATTGTAGATGTCGACGTATACCGCGAGCACGAGTATCCCGCCCTTGACGATATACTGCCAGAACGATTCTAGATTCATTAGGCTCATGCCATTGTCGAGGCTTGCCATGACGAGCGCGCCGATGATCGCGCCTGCGATTGTGCCTGCGCCCCCGACAAGGCTCGTTCCGCCGATGACGCATGCCGCGATCGCATCGAGCTCGTACATGTTGCCGGCGCTCATCGTCGCGGCATTCAGCCGCGCGGTCAGCACAAGGCCGGCTACGGCGGCAAGCGTGTTGCACAGGATGAACACGGTCATCGTTCTGCGCTTGATATTGATGCCCGACAGTCTGGCAGCCTCGGCATTGCCTCCGATCGCGTAAACCTGACGGCCGAATGTCGTATTCTTCGCCAGGAACGTGAAGATCAAGGCCAGCACGATGACCATGACGAACGGCACGGGAATTCCCTTATAGCTGTTCATGATATAGACGAACCCGAGCACCAATGCCCCGATCACGCCAAGTCTGAGCACGCTGACCGGCATCGGCTCGACGTCGAAGCCGTACTTCTGCCGCGCTGCCCGCTTGCGCAGCACGAGATAGGCTGCGAACAATAGCGCAATAAAGCCGAAGACCCAGCCGATGAGATCGGCGACGTATGCCTGGCCGAGCGACTTGACCGACGGCGTGAGCGGCGCGATCGTTACGCTGCCGGTCGTGCCGAACAGCAGTCCCCGGAACATCAGCATGCCGCCTAACGTGACAATGAAGGCGGGCACTGCCTTATACGCGACAATCCATCCCTGCACGAGTCCGATCGCGGCGCCGAGCGCGACGGTCGCGACGATGACCGGTATGGCCGTCCACTCGTACCATACGTTCAGAATGGCCGCGACGCCGCCGGTG
Organism: Bacillota bacterium; assembly: GCA_023386495.1. Lineage (GTDB taxonomy): Bacteria > Bacillota > Bacilli > Paenibacillales > Paenibacillaceae > Paenibacillus_I. The sequence goes on from JAEWJS010000169.1 coordinate 30,257, forward strand.
AAGCCGACGATCGAGCCGACCGACAGATCGATGTGGCCGGCTACGATGACGAGCACCATGCCGATTGCGAGGATCGACGTCACGGACATCTGCAGGAATAGATTGGATAAGTTCGTGGCTGACAAGAATCTGTCGTTCAAGATCGTGAACAGCGCCCAGATCGACAGGAGCGCGCCGATCATCGTGTATGCGCGCGCATCGAATTTCAGCCAGCTCGCCCTCGGACTCCTGCCTGCCTGCTGCTCCATGACTATTTTACCGTTAACGCTCATTTTGCCTTCCCTCCTGTTGCGGCTGTCATGATCTTCTCCTGCGTCGCCTCATCCGCTTGGAATTCGCCGGTCAACTTGCCCTCGGCAATGACAAGCACGCGGTGGCTCATGCCCAGCAGCTCGGGGAGCTCCGAAGATACCATGATGATCGCGACCCCTTGCTTCACCAGATCGTTCATGATGTTATAAATTTCGAATTTGGCACCGACATCGATGCCGCGCGTCGGTTCATCCAGAATGAGAATCTTCGGATTCGTGAGCAGCCATTTGCCTAAGACCACCTTCTGCTGATTGCCGCCGCTCAGCGTTCCGACGACCGTCTCGACGGAATTGGCTTTGATCTTGAGCTGCTTGATGTACGTCTCCCCATGCGCGATTTCCCGATTCGGATCGATAAGGCCGCCGGACGAGACGCTGCGCAGGCTTGCCAGCGTTACGTTGCTCTTGATATCCATCGGGAGCACGAGGCCGTATTTCTTTCGGTCCTCCGACACGAGCGCCAAGCCGTGCTTGATCGCATCCTCGGTCTTCTTGATCTTGACGCGCTTGCCGTCAATCTCGATCTCTCCGCTGCTTGCGCCCGCGTAGGAGCCGAACAAGCTCATGACGAGCTCGGTTCTGCCTGCCCCCATCAGCCCCGCGATGCCCAGAATCTCGCCCTGTCGTACCTCGAACGACACATTGTCAATGACCTTCTTGCCCGGCACGTCCGGATTCATGACCGAATAGCCGCTAACTCGCATCACGGCTTCGCCCGGATTCGCCTGCATCCTGGGGTAGCGTTCCTTCAGCTCGCGTCCGACCATGAGAGCGATCACCTTGTCCTCGTTAATCTCGTCGATCGGATAAGTGCCGACCGTCTGCCCGTCACGCAGCACCGTTACCGTATCCGCGATCGCGAACACCTCGTTCAGCTTGTGCGAGATGTAGATGCACGTCACGCCGCGTGTCTTGAACTCGCGCAGGATGGACAACAGAATGTCGACCTCTTGCTCGGTCAGCGCGGCAGTCGGTTCATCGAGAATCAGGATGTTGGCATTCTTGGACAGCGCCTTGGCAATTTCGACGAGCTGTTGCTTCCCGATGCCTAAGTTGCCGATCTTCTGCTCGGGGTTCACGTCGGTCAGCCCGACTTCCCGCAGCCAGCGTTCGCTCTCCTTGTAGACATGCTCCCAATTGATGATGCCGTACTTGGCAGGCTCCTTGCCCAAGAACAGATTCTCGCCGATCGACAAGTCTTTCACGAGCGCAAGCTCTTGGTAAATGATCGCGATGCCGGCCTCTTCCGCGTCCTTGATCTTGTGAAAATGTCTCTCCCGGCCATTGATGTGAATGGCGCCGTCGAACGTCCCGCTCGGATACAGCCCGCTTAGCACCTTCATCAAGGTTGATTTGCCTGCTCCGTTCTCGCCGCAGAGCGCGTGCACCTCACCGAACTTCGCCGTGAAGCTGACTTCGTTAAGCGCTTTGACGCCGGGGAATTCCTTCGTTATGCTCTTCATCTCTAGTGCGGCTGCCATCGTCATTTCACCTCGCACAGAATGGCAAGGGGAAGCTCACGTGAAATGGTTCATTTCACTGCTTCCCCGTTCGCCAATCCTCGTGATTTATTTGACGTTCTTGTATACGTCCTCTTTGGAATGGAAGCCGTCCGCGATCACGGTCGCATCGATATTCGATTTATCGACCGCGATCGGGTCGAGCAGCACGGAAGGCACGTCGATCTTGCCGTTATTCACGACTTTGTCCGCGCCGAGCTCCTCGCCCTTCGCCATCTTCACCGCAAGCTCGGCTGCTTTTTCGGCCAGCGCTTTGATCGGCTTATAGACCGTCATCGACTGCGTGCCCTCGACGATGCGCTGCGCGGCTGCCAGCTCGGCGTCTTGGCCGGATACCGGAATTTTGCCGTCCATGCCTTGCGATGCCAGCGCTTGGATGACGCCGCCTGCCGTGCCGTCGTTCGCGGCGACGACCGCGTCGATCTTGTTCTCGTTCGCCGTCAGCGCATTCTCCATGTTGGCAAGCGCGTTGGCCGGGTTCCAGTCCTTCGTGAACTGATCGTATACGATCTCGATATCGCCCTTGTCGATGAACGGCTGCAATACGTTGAAGGCGCCCTTCTTGAACAGCGTCGCGTTGTTATCCGTGTCCGATCCGCCGATGTAGACGTACTTGCCCTTCGGAACCAGCTTCGTGATCGCTTCCGCCTGCATCTCGCCGACGCGCTCGTTATCGAAGGAGACGTACAGATCCAGGTCGGAATTTTTGATCAGGCGATCATACGCGAGCACCTTGATGCCTGCCTCATGCGCCTTCTCGACGATCGCCGCGGTTGCTTCAGCGTTATGCGGCACCACGACCAGCACGTCAACGCCTTGGCTGATCAGGTTCTCGGCCTGGGCGATCTGCTTCGCGTCGTCGCTATTCGCCGATTGCACGTCTACCTCGGCCCCGAGCGCCTCTGCCGCGGCGATGAACAGGTCTCTGTCCTTCTGCCAGCGTTCTTCCTGCAACGTATCCATCGAGAAGCCGATCTTGATCTTGCCGCCGCTCTTGCCTCCGTTCGATGACGCGCTCTTCGCATCCCCGTTATTCGACTTCGTCGATGCAGGCTCGTTGCCGCCGCCGCATGCGGCCAGAACGAGAACCAGTGCCATGATCAGTGCGAAGACCCCGCTCCGCGTGAAGCTCTTTTTCATGTTCTTCTCTCCCTCTACTCGAAAATGTAAATGCTTACATTTGCAACTATATCACCCTGCGCCGCCGCGGAACGGCACGATCGTCTGGACTCTTTTGGCATCATCTGTATTTTTTTGAACAGCACAACGCCATTTCGATCCACACCCTTGGGAGCTTGCCGAAATGGCGCCAATGGCCTACATTCTGTTGTTAAGCAGCGTCTTGCGGTATTCGCTGGGCGATACCCCGCACAGCTTCTTGAATACTTTGCTGAAGTAATTCGGATCATTATAGCCGACCTCGAACGTAATGGCCTTCAGGCTCCGTTCTTGATCCGTGAGCAGCGTCTTCGCCCGCTCAATCCGGCATTCGGTCAAGTAATCGATGTAATTCACGCCCGTCTCTTCCTTGAACACTTTGCTGATGTAGAACGGGCTAAGGTTCACGCGCGCTGCGATCGCCTCCAGCGAAATGTCTTCCGCCGAATGCTGGGCGATGTATTGCTTGATCTGCTGAACGGCATCAGGCTCCACGCGCAGCCGATGCTGCTCCGCCGAGCGCACGAGCTTATCCAGGCCGCTCGCCGCTTCTGCGCGCAGCTCCCGGTAATCCTGCATCTGGAACGAGAAGAACGGCTTCTCCGTGTCGATGCCCATCTCGGACAGCACCCGATAGACGACCCACAGCGACTCTAGCACGCGCTGCCCCGCCAGCATTAACCCGAAGCCGTTCTTCTCGTAGCGACCAATATAGTCCGTGACTGTCGCTTGAACGTCATCCCAAGCCCCCAGCCGAATATGGTCGATGAATTGCTTCTCTGTCTGCTTGTTCGGATAGTCTTCCTTCAATTCCCCGATCGCCGGCAGGTCCTCGTAGAACCGATGCTTCGCCGGCAGGTCGGAATCTGCCGTCGCGATCAGCGCTTCTTGGTAGGACAACCGAATCTCCTCAAGCGATCCGTACGCATGTCCGATGCCGATGAAGCATAGCGCACCGGGCGCGCGCTGCTGCAAGGCCATCATCTGCTGGACCATGGATGATGCCTGCGCGCGGTACGACTTGCCGATCTCCCGGAATACGATCAGCGGGATATGCTTGCCGGACAACGCGCCGACCCAGCCGCTCCCCTGCTCCCGCATCCGTTCGCGGAGCGTGCGGTGAAACAGCTCCGTTGAAGGCGTCATCTTCATGCGCAGCAGCATCACGAACGCTTCGCGCGTCGATTCGCCCCCGAGCATCCGCACCATATCCTCTAGGTGCACTTCGTGCACATGGTCGAACAGCAGCTGCGTCACGACATCCGCTTCCACGACCGGCATCATCGTGCGGAGCGTCTCTTCCGTCGTATGCTTCGACTCCCATTCGCTTCGCTCTGCCATAATCACGTTCATCGCGCGCCGAACCGTCTCGACGATCTCGCCGGCGCGGCTCGGCTTAAGCAGATAGTCCTCGACCCCGATCTTGATGGCCGATCTCGCGTACTCGAACATCTCGTAAGCCGTCACCATGATGAACCGTACTTGCGGGAATTCCTCCCGAATGCGTTCCGCAGCCTCAAGGCCGCTGATGCCCGGCATCTTAATATCCATCAAGATGAGATCGGGCCTGTACGTTCTCGCCAGCTCGATTGCCGCCGCTCCGTTCTTCGCCAGTTCGATCGTCACGCCCTGGCAGCCTTTGAGCAGAATCGCCTGGAGCCCTTCCCGCTCGATCTGTTCATCATCCACAATCATGAGCTTAAGCGTCACGTTATCGCTCCTTCCTGACTTGGCAGCTTCAGCGTGACCCGCGTGCCTTCGCCGCTGCTGTCGATCGTGATCATATCCTCGTGCCCGTAGAATAAGCGCAGGCGCCGCACCACATTGCTGAAGCCGATGCCGGTGGAATGGCCTTCGAGCTCCGTATGCTCGCGTTCCTCCAGAATGTGCCGGATCGTCTCCTCCGGTATGCCGACCCCGTTGTCCTCGATAATGACGCGCACCTCTTCTTCGCCGCCCTCGACGACGAACCGAATCGTCCCGCCGTCCTCAAGCGGCTCGACTGCGTGAATGACCGCATTCTCGATAATCGGCTGCAGCGTCAAGCTCGGAATGCGGACATGCAGCAGCGCTTCGTCGACTTCCAGCTCGAACCGCAGCCGCTCCGTGAACCTTGCCTTCTGAATCTCCATATATTGCAACAGAATGTCGATCTCCTCGCGCAGCGTCACCGAACGATCCAGCCGCTTCAGATTGTAGCGCAGCAAGTTCGCGACATTCGCGATGAGGTCGCTTGTCTCCTCCGACCCTTCCATGTAAGCCTTCTTGGACAGCGTATCCAGCGTGTTGAACAGGAAATGCGGATTGATCTGGCTCTGCAGGCTGCGCAGTTGGCTCTCTTGCAGCAGCAGCTTGTTCTCCTTCAGTTCGCCCTCGAGCTGCGCCTTCTGCTGAATCTCGGAGATCAGGTTGTTAATGTTGATGCGCATGCGGTCGAACGTCTTCGCGAGGAACGAAATTTCGTCGCCCGACGTAATTTCGATCTGCTGGTCGAACCGTCCGCGGGACAGCTCCTTGGCCGCATGCGTCAGCTTCTGAATCGGTCTCGTGATGCTGAGCGAGAACCAATACGTGAAGAGCAGAAGCAGCAGGGTCGTCAAGCCCAGAATGAGGTAGCCAAGCTGCTTGATCGCCGCGCTCTGCTCGATAATGCCGCGATAGAATTGATCGTATGTATTCAGCTCCTTATCGATCAGCGTCAGCGTCGTCTCGGAGATGTACTTGGATATGCGGGTCGCCTCGTCGAAGCGCTTGTTCGACTCCTCCTTATTGTCCTGCTTCAGGAACGAGAGAGTAAGGTTCGTCGCCTCCGCCAAGCTGTCGATCATGTTCACGTAGTTCATCAGCGTGAATTCGTTCTCGTCGGTCCGCAGCTCCATGAGCGAGCCCCGCGCCTCCAGCAGGCGGGCTTGGCTTGCGTTGAACTGACTAAGCTTGCTCGGGGAAGGATTGATCAGATAGTCGTTCAGCTCCGTTACGACGCGTCCGCTCAGGCCGGTCACGTCATTCATGCGCAAATACCGCTGCAGAATCTGATTGTACTGCTCCTGCGTATTCTGATTATAATAGGTAAGCACCGTCCAGATGACCGCCATGATGGACAGGACGATCGCCGCGAGCGACAATATTTTACGCTGTATGCCGCTCATTCCCGCTCATCCGCCTTCAGCACCCGAATATCCGTGAAGTAACCGTCCATGTTAAGCGGCAGGTTCTTCCCCTCGAGCCATTCGATCATGAGCCGCACGCTCTCCCCGCCCATATCGGCAGGCGATTGCGCGATCAGCGCATCGATGTCGCCGCTCTTAAGCAGCGACAACGTGTCCGGACTGTCGTCGAACGAATAGATGTAGTAGTCCTCGACGCGGTAGCGTTTGCCAATTTCTTGAATGATGGCGCTTGCATGACTAGCCGTAACGGCAATGAACGCCTTCGCGCTCGGACGCTCGTTCATGATCTGGTTCGTCACCTGTACCACGTTCTCCCTTGCGTCCCCAGATGCCACGATCCGCGTCTTGATCTCCTCGTAATTGTTCAATACCGCCAGAATGCCGTTCAATCGCGACCGTTGAAAATCCTCCTGCCGATCCGACACCATAAGAATGACTTCCCCCGCAAAGCCCATGTCCGACAGCAGCTGCCGCGCGATCATGCTGCCGGCCTCATAATGATCGGAGCCGACGTACGTGCGGCGCAGGCTCTCGCTTACAGGAACGTCGTTCGCCACGGTGATGACGGGAATGCCGCTCTTCGTCGCCTTCAGCTTGGTCAGGTTCGTGAATTCGTCGGTATCGAGGCCTTGCACGATTATGCCGTCCACCTTGGAAGCGATCGCGATCTCGATATTGTTCAGGAAGTCGCGCTCATTGCGCCCGAACGTCCCCCACGCCTCCAGGCTCGCCCCGAGCCGCTCCGCGGACTGGAACGCGCCTCGCTCCACCTCGGTCCAGAACGGGCTGTCCAGTTCCTGCGAGATGAGGACGATCCGATACGCATCCTCCGGGCTCTCGGATACGGCAGGCGCTGCCAGGTCGCTGGTGAACACCCGATATGCCGTTATGGCGGTGTAATACATCATGACGATGCTGCCGATGATCACCGACAGGATGAACAGCCTCCGCATCGAACCCCTCCTCTCTCAAGATGAACCTGCTTGAACCTTCCGCCTACGCCATTCGGTTCGTCAGGGCGCCCAGCTTCTCGATCTCGACCGTGACGCTGTCGCCCGGCTGCAGATAGACGCGCTTCTCCTTCGGCATGCCCAGCACGACGCCCTCCGGCGTCCCGGTCAGGATGACGTCCCCCGGCAGCAGCGTCATATGCCGCGAGATGTAGCTGACGATCTCGGCACAGCCGAAAATCATGTCCGACGTCCGCGACGACTGCCTGCGTTCCCCGTTGACGGTGCAGCTGATCGCCAGATCGTCCGGATCGCCGACCTCGTCAGCCGTCACCAAGTAAGGGCCGAGCGGGCAGAAGCCGTCGCACGTCTTGCCGAGCATCCACTGTGCCGTACGCAATTGGAGATCGCGTGCGGACAGGTCGTTGGCGCACGTGTAGCCGTACACATACTCGAGCGCATGCGCCTCGTCCACATCCTTGGCCGTCCGGCCGATGACGATCGCCAGCTCGGCTTCATAATCCACCTTATCCGACACGCTCGCAGGAAGCTGCACATCGTTCCCGTGGCCCGTCAATGCATTGTTGAATTTATTGAACAGAATCGGATAGGCGGGAATGTCCGCCTTCGTCTCTTCCGCATGCTTGCGGTAATTCAATCCGACGCAGACGATCTTGCCCGGCTGCGTCACGCAAGGCGCGAACGCGAGCGCAGACTCGTCCTTCCATACGGCACCGTCAACTGCATCATTCGCTGCGGCATCTTGCGCCAGCTGCCGAAGCCGTGCCGCCGCTTCCTTGCCACCTGCGATCGCTTCCATGACGCTTACGGGATAGGCTGCCGCACCTTGCGGCTGTATCGCCTTAAGCGCTTCCAGCACGTCCATGACGCCTTGCTCCGTCTTCACCGCAAACCTCGGCTCCCCTTGCTCGATGTATGTCAACAGCTTCATCTTCTTGCCGCCTCCTCCATTTTTGCGTTCCGCTACTATGCATTCTTACCGAGATTACGTGTGCCGTCAATGGCTGGCTTGCGGTATCGCTACTCGTCGGCCGTCCGATATACGCTTCGATATTCGGACGGCGTCATTCCCTCGTGCGCCAGGAAGCGCTTATTGAAATAACTCACGCTCGGGTAACCGACTTCCATCGCGATCTCCCCGATGTTCGTATCCTTGCGCTCCAGCAGCCACTGCTTCGCAAGCTGCAGCCGGGCTCGCGTGACGAAGTCCATCGGCGACATGGCGACCTCCCGCCTGAATAACTTGCAGAAGTAATGGGGGCTGACGCCCGCCCGGTCGGCCCATTCCTGCAAGACAAAAGGCTTCCTCGCCTCCTTCTGCAGCAGCGGCAGCAGCTCCGCAATGCGATTCTCCGATCTTCCGGACCGCTGCGACGACAAGGGGACGGCCTGCTGCACGAACAAGGCGAGCACGGCATACATGCGGGTGGACAGCAGCGCCGGGCGCAGCATCGTATGCGTCTCCGCTTCGGCAAGCAGCGCAAGATGCGCCTCCTCCCATTCGGCCGGCTGCCGCAGCGACCATAGCCGATGCTGATGCAAGCCCCGTTCAAGCATGTAATCGTGCAGCGCATGCCCGTAGAAGTGCACCCATCGGACATCCCAAGGCTCGCTGCCGCTGCTGTAATAACGCTGCTCCTGCAGCGGACAATACAGCACGGCCTGGCCGCGCTGAAGCTCATGCGCGATGCCGTCAATCTCCACGTATCCTTTGCCGGAGGCTACGTAATGAATGTTGAAATTGTTAAGCGAGCCGGCCTCGCGCGTGACCGAGTGTCCGGGATAATCGGTATACCGGCCGATCGACTCGGGGAAACAGAAATAGGGCATGTCCGGCACCGTAAGCAGATGAACTTGACGCTCCATTCCTCCCCTCCTCATAGACAATATTGTTTCAATGGATTGCAATATGTTGTCATTTTAATAATATTCTCCAGGACTTATAATGACAATATCATATTAATCAATTCCATAAGAAGCTCTGGAGGTGGCATAGTACCATGTCAACCATCGCAATTCCCGGCGTAAGCAGCCGCATCTCCCGCCTGATCAAGGGGACGGATTATTTCACGCATGAGACGTATGAGAAAGCCGCGGCCAACATGGATGCATTCCTGGCCATCGGCGGGAACGCGGTCGATACCGCGCATATTTACTGCGGCGGGCAGAGCGAGGAAGTATTGGGCAGGTATATGGAGGAGAGAGGCAACCGCGATCGGATCGTCATCCTGACCAAAGGCGCACACCACGATCATAACGGCCCGCGCGTGAACAAGGCAGCAATCGAGCGCGATCTGATGGAGAGCCTGGAGCGTCTGCGGACGGACTACGTGGAATTGTATGCGCTTCATCGCGATGACCCGGACACGCCTGTCGGCCACATTATCGAGGCGTTGAACGCGCATATCGAGGCAGGCCGAATCGGCGCGATCGGCGGCTCCAACTGGACTTGGCAGCGGCTGCAGGAGGCGAACGATTATGCTGCGGCGAACGGGCTGGTCGGGTTCACGTTCAGCAGCCCGAACCTGAGCCTCGCTAAGGCGAACGAGCCGTTCTGGGCCGGCTGCGTATCTGCAGATAGCGAGACGCTTGCCTGGCATGAAGCGAACCAATTCCCGCTGCTGTCTTGGTCTTCCCAAGCGCGAGGCTTCTTCACGGGACGGTTCACGCCGGAGGTGCGGGACAATGCCGACCTCGTGCGCGTGTTCTACAGCGACGACAACTGGGAGCGTCTGCGGCGGGCACAGGAGCTGGGCAAGCAGAAGGGCGTGACAGCGATTCAGATCGCGCTCGCTTACGTGCTGAACCAGCCGTTCCCGGCCTGCGCCCTAATCGGCGCGCAGAACGGTGCAGAGCTGGCCTCATGCGACGAGGGCTCCAGGATCGTGCTGACGCGCGAGGAGATGGACTGGCTGGATCTGGTCGTTCATTGAGGCGTGAAACAGACCAATCGAATATTGCATTTCCTCTTCTAGCATGCAACAAGCTGACACCGCATACGGGGTCAGCTTGTTTGTTGTTGATTGTATGCTTAGTTAAGCTTGAGCGGCTGCCGGAACCCGCCTTCGAACAACGATTCCTCGATCGCTCTGCGCGGCGACGGCTGTTCCCGCTCCTGGAGCGCTTCCGGCAGTTGCTCCTTCTCTCCCCGATAACCAAGGGCGACTAGCGCTTGAAGCTCGTAACCCTCAGGGATTTGCAACACCTCGCGCGCTTTGTCGAAATCGAAGCCTGTCATCGCATGCGTCGACAGCCCTTTCCGCGTCGCTTCCAGCGCCATTAACCCCCAGCTCGACCCTGTGTCGAACGCATGGCTCCGGCTGACTCCCCGCTCCGTAACGGCTTGGGAGACGATCATGATCAAGACCGGTGCCGACTTGCACCAGACCAGATTGAATTCCGAAATGAAGGAATAGAATTTCAGACGATCCTCTTCGCTTCTCGCGATGATGAACCGCCACGGCTGATCGTTGAATGCCGACGGTGCCCACCGTGCCGCCTCCATAACAGCAAGCAAATCCCGATCCTCGACCGGCTTGCTCGAGAACGAGCGCGGCGACCATCGATTCGTATTGACCGGGTCGATGTCGTACGCTGCCTGCCTGTTATTCTCTCCGATTGTTTGTTGCATTTGCGCGTTCCCTCCAACCTGTCTGAACTGTCATTCCAGAACTAGTGTATCCCACTAACGATTGCATCACAAATCGATTGGTTAGCGGAGCAAGGGCGCACTACTGTCAGATGCAAAAAATCCCTTGCGCCGCAAGGGATTGTCGTTGATAAGATATGGTGCGGTAGAGAGGACTCGAACCTCCACGGGCGTACGCCCACTACCCCCTCAAGATAGCGTGTCTGCCATTCCACCACTACCGCACATTTGAAATTGGATTCCGTATCGCATCGCCGACTGCTTCGAGGGAGGAAACAGTGGTGAGCCATGAAGGACTCGAACCTTCGACACCCTGATTAAAAGTCAGGTGCTCTACCAACTGAGCTAATGGCTCTTGCATGATAAGGAATAATGGTGACCCGTAGGGGATTCGAACCCCTGTTACCTCCGTGAAAGGGAGGTGTCTTAACCCCTTGACCAACGGGCCCCGCCTGATAAGTGCATCGTCGTCACCGGAGCGACAACATGAATCATTATACCGAAATGCTCGTCTCTGTGCAACATCTTTTTTTATTGTTCCGACGATTGCTGCGATATATGCCTCGATCGGGCAAATAAAAAAGACCGACTCAACGGCCTTCCGTTGTCTTGCCTTGCCATAATAAGAATGGCGGAGAAGGAGGGATTCGAACCCTCGCACCGCTTACGCAGTCTAACCCCTTAGCAGAGGGTCCCCTTGAGCCACTTGGGTACTTCTCCAAGAGAATGGCTCCCCGAACAGGACTCGAACCTGTGACAACTCGATTAACAGTCGAGTGCTCTACCAACTGAGCTATCAGGGAACGTTAGTGCCGCTCATGTGAAGCTTTCGTGTGAAGCGACAAGAACTAATTTATCACGATTCGTTTTTGAAGTCAAGCATGTACAGCAGTAATTTTCCGCCACATTTTCCGCACGCGTATTTTCCGGGATCCATGCGCCTTTTGCGCTTGTATTCAATCCCGCAGACGGTGCATTTCAGCATGTATTTATGCGGCATCACCTTGCGTGCCGCTCGATCCGGCAGCGACTTGCAGAACCGGCTCCCCCCTACCTTAGCCAGCAGCTGTTTAAAATCTGCGTCGCGGTGTTGATAGCCTCGCTTCATGATATGAAGGTGATAATGGCACAGCTCATGCTTAATGATTTTCTCCGTCTCCTCCTCGCCGAACGTTTCCAGCTGACGGGGACTGATCTCGATATTGTGGCTTTTCATGAAATACCGCCCGCCCGTCGATCGCAGCCTGCGGTTGAACGTGGCTTGATGACGGAACGGCAGCCCGAAGCTGTCCAGCGATATGCGCTCTACCCACGCTTGAAGCTGGCGGTCATCCATCGCTATGGTCTCCCAATCGCAGCGTTATTAACAAATCCTTCACCCTTCGCGCACTTCTGATACTTGAATTTATAAAGCTTCTTGCGCTACACTGTCAAGTAGGTTTGGACATGGACGCAGTAGATGAGGGGAGAACGACAAGCGGATGCCGAAGATGCGCTATATCGTAATGCAAGGACGGGAAGGGCTGTCTTTCGTCGAGATGCCTGCCTCGCACGCCTATCAATTGAGCGCGCTTAACCTGCGCCTCCATAAGGAAATCGACAAATTAACGGCAGACAACGTGCCGCACCTGCCCTGGGCGGTAGCGGAATGTGCGGACCTCGAGCTGCACGATGTCTCGCTTCCGGTGACGGGCGGCCTCGACTATATGAACGAGCTCGAGCAGCAGTTCGCGGCCGTTCAAGAGCAAGCGTACCCGCTGATCTCGCTTCTGACCGAGATCCGAGCGCTGCAAGCGCAGCTGGAGCAGTGGTACGAAGAAGAATACGACGCCTAAGGATCGCGGCTTAGATAGGACCTGCACGGACATTCGCCCTTCGCCATATGCTGATAATAACTTAGCTTAGCATTTCCGGAGGAGGCCGAATGAACATGCCGCAGTGGCTCTGCAACCAGTTGATGCGGGCATTCCAGAAAAAAGACCGCCGGCAAATTCGACTATTGAACGATTGCTGGTTCTTCTATCGCACGAAGCCCAATGCGTCGCAGGAGGAGCAATCCGTCAGCACGCTGCCTTAATGGTTAAGCAGCATGAAGCAAGAGGCTTATCCTGCGCCAAGCGCTTAGGATAAGCCTCTTTTCGTGCTGTGCTGTTAGTCCGGCTTGCGCATGGTCAAGCTTACGCGGCCTTTCTTCAGGTCGACGCCAAGCACCCATACGGTCACGTTATCGCCGACGGATACGACATCCATCGGATGCTTCACGAACTTGTCGCTCATTTGCGAGATATGGACGAGCCCGTCGTTCTTGACGCCGATATCGACGAAGGCGCCGAAGTCGATGACATTGCGGACCGTGCCCGTAAGCTCCATGCCTGCGGACAGATCTTCAAGCTTCAGCACATCCGTGTGGAAAATCGGCGGCGGCAGCTCTTCCCGCGGGTCCCGTCCCGGGCGGCGCAGGCTGTCCAAGATATCGCGCAGCGTCGGCACGCCGACGCCAAGCTTCGTCGCGACGACTGCCGGGTCCACCTGCTCCAGCTTCTCGCTCAGCTCCTTCGTGCCGAGCGCGTCCAGCTCCATGCGCAGCTCCTTGAAGAGCGAATCGACGACCGCATACGATTCCGGGTGAATCGGCGTCCGATCGAGCGGATTGCGGCCTTCTCCGATCCGAAGGAAGCCGATGCACTGCTCGAACGATTTTGCGCCGAGGCGCGGCACCTTCTGCAGTTGCTTGCGATCGACGAACTTGCCGTTCTCCTCGCGGAACTTCACGATATTCTTCGCGATCGTCGCGTTGATGCCCGCTACGTAGGAGAGCAGCGACGGCGATGCCGTGTTGACGTCGACGCCGACATGGTTAACGGCCGACTCCACGACGCCGTCCAAGCTCTCCTCCAGCCGCTTCTGGCTCACATCATGCTGATACTGTCCGACGCCGATCGCCTTCGGCTCAATCTTGACGAGCTCCGCCAGCGGGTCCTGGAGACGACGGGCAATCGACACCGCGCTTCGTTCGGCGACGTCCAGCTTCGGGAATTCCTCCGCTGCCAGCTTGGAGGCGGAATAGACGCTCGCGCCGGCCTCGTTCACGATGATGTACTTCAGCTCGCCGGTCTTGCCCGATGCGGACCGCTTCTTGATCAGGTCCACGATGAACTGCTCCGTCTCGCGCGATGCCGTCCCGTTTCCGATCGTGATCAAGTTCACGCCGTACCGATCGATAAGCTTATTCACGAGCGCTTCGGCTTCCGCTACCTTGTTATTCGGCGGCGTCGGATAGGACACGGCCACCTCGAGCAGCTTGCCGGTATCGTCCACGACCGCGAGCTTGCAGCCCGTCCGGAACGCCGGGTCGACGCCGAGCACGACCTGCCCCTTCACTGGAGGCTGCAGCAGCAGGTTGCGCAGATTCGCGGAGAAGATCGTGATCGCATGCTCCTCCGCCTTCTCCGTCAGCTCGCCGCGCACCTCGCGCTCGATCGAAGGCGCGATTAGCCGTTTATACGAATCCTCGATCATTGCCACCAGCACGTCGCGTACCGGCGAAGGATAGCTGCCTCGCAGCACTTGGCGCCCGATATAGTCATGGATACGATCTGTCTGGATATCGAGCGTCACCTTCAGGATATCTTCCCGTTCGCCGCGATTGATCGCGAGCACGCGATGCGGCGGCAGGCGGCGGACCGGCTCCTGGTAGCTGTAGTACATCTCATAGACGGACTCGGCATTCGCGTCCTTCGCGACCGTATGCAGCACGCCTTGGTCGAACGTATGCTTCCGCACCCAAGCGCGGATTTTGGCGTCGTCGGCCACATTTTCCGCCAGGATGTCCATTGCCCCTTGAAGCGCGTCTTCTGCCGTATCCACGCCCTTCTCGGGAGCGATATACTTGGCTGCCTCGCGCAGCGGTTCGCCATGCTTATGCTGAGCCATCAGCCAGTCTGCAAGCGGCTCCAGCCCCCGTTCCTTCGCCACGCTGGCCCTCGTCTTGCGCTTCTGGCGATACGGTCGGTACAGATCCTCGATCTCCTGCAGCTTAGCCGCCTGTTCGATCGAGGTCCGCAGCTCGTCCGTCAGCTTGCCCTGCTCATCGATCAGCCGCGCGACCTCGCGCTTCCGATCCTCCAGGTTGCGTAAATATGCGAGCCGTTCCTCGATGCTGCGCAGCTCGGTCTCGTCCAATTCGCCGGTCATTTCCTTGCGGTAGCGCGCGATGAACGGAATCGTATTGCCCTCGTCCAGCAGCCCGACGGCAGCCTTCACCTTCGTGACGGGAATGCCGAGCTCGGCGCTCATCTGCTTCTCGATCCGCTGCCGCTCCGCAGCCTTCTGCTCGGGCGTAAGCCCGGTATCCTGCACCTTCACATCCGTATCAGACATTTCGCTTGCACCTTCCTAACGTCGCTTGATCACATTCACTCGCTATACGCTATTATTGTCGCAGATTGCCAACAGCCTTGCAATGAAAGGCAACGGCGAATAGCCGACGGCTCCTTGATTGGGAGACATCGGCTTGTACGGCAGGAAAAATCGAGCGATGAGCGATGATCGATGAGTGCTGGGTGCTGAGCGATGAGTACTGAGCGATGAGTGCTGAGAGCTACTCGGTTGAGCGTATGGACTAGCAAGTCAATAGGCGAGCCAGTGAGCATGTCAGCGAACGCGATGGTGAGCACGTCGGCAGGCGAACGGCGAGCATGTCAGCGAACGTGGCGGCGAGCACGTCGGCAGGCGAACGGCGAGTTTGTCAGCGAACGTGGCGGTGAGCAGGTCGGCAGGCGAACGGCGAGCATGTCATCTAGCGAGGCGATGATAGCGAAGCTTTTTCGCTGTTAACGCCGCTTGATGCGCTAATTCGGGCGGGATTCCGTTGCTGGACCCATCAGATGGGCTTAGAGCGCTAAATAGCGCACAACCGTTCTCTATTAACGAATTTACTTCGCTATGCGGTCAAATCCGGGTGAATCCGACCCTATTAGCGCAGGAGTATACCTTATTTGCGCAAATGCTTCGCTATCGCTCAATGTAGGCGAATAGAGATAGCCCGAGCACCCCGCACAGCATCGAGCACCATTCAATCACCCGAGCATCGAGCACCATTCAAGTACACCCTGGCAAGCCATAAAGATTAGCCGGAAAAACTCCCGTTAATTCAACCGATATGGCGTTGTGAGGGGCATTAGCCGGAAATCCTCCCGCTATTTCGAACGGAATGGCGGATAGAGGGGGCAACGGCGAAATTAGTTGGAGCATTTCCCGTTAATTCGGTAAGCTGCGAGAAATCCGAAAAATTAGCGGGAGCTTTTCCCGTTATGTTGGCGGGTGGCAGGTGAGTACGGCATGTGGCGGGG
>JAEWJS010000172.1 GCA_023386495.1 Bacillota bacterium
GTCAAGCACGCTCTCGAGCTGGCCTTCCTTCTGCCGAATGCGCTTCATCTGTTCCTGCAGGCTGTCGGCCATCGCGTTGATGGCGACGCCCAGCTCGCCGATCTCGTCCTGCTTCTTCACCGTGACGCGCGCCTGGTAATCATAGTTCTTAATCCGCTTGGCAACGCGCGTAATCTGCTCCAGCGGCCGCGTCAGGCCGAGCGCAACCCGGTAGCTGACCCCCGCAGCCAGCACGAACAGAATCAAGAGACCGACGATGAGCCCGAACCACATCTCCCGTATGCTGCGCTCGAGATCGCTGATGCTGAGCGCCAGCCGGACAATCTGCGAATCCACGCTGCCCGGCCTGTCCGCCATCGCGACATACATCATGTTCTGATCCGCCGTGTCGCTCGTCCGAATATCACGCCCGACACCTTTCTGCAGCGCGTCCACGATCTCAGGACGAGCGGCATGGTTGTCCATCTTGCCCGCATCGTGATCCGAGTCGCCTAGCACGATGCCGTCGCCTCGGATGAAAGTGACGCGCGCGTCCGTAATCGACTTATAGTGAGCGGCGAGTTCCGCATAGTGAGCGCGCAGCGTCTGTTCGTCGCCTTGGATCCACTCCGCTGCGTCCATAATGAGTCCGATCTCGCGCACCATGTTATCCTGCTGCGCATTCAGATGCTTGCGCTCGAACGAGTGCGCCATGAACACGCCGGCAGCCAATACCGATAAACCCACCAGCAGGATCATGATCATCGCGAGGCGGGCTCGAAAGCTGTTCATACCTGTCCATCCTTTCCGCGTGGCCGTTTATTCCGCAGCCGTGTGCGTGACCTGTGCAACTAGTGCTTGTGACCTTATCCTACCTGCCCCTGCGCAGCTTCGCTAGTCTTCGCATTGTGAAGTTTATGTAAAGCGTAGTGGTGAAGCGTGGCGATCGGCTGCTGCAGCAGGATCGAGAGCACGACCGGCACCGCGGCTTGCGGACTGAAATAGGCAAGTGCGATGACGATGCCGAGCGATATGTTGCGAATGCCTGCCGCATACGAGAGCGTCGTCTCCAGCTCGCGGCTCTTAAAAGGCTTCGCGCCGAAATATCCGGCCGCATAGTTGATTCCGACCAAGACCAGCACCACGGGTACAAGCTTGATCATGTCCTGCCGCATCGCGGCCACATGCGGTTCGATCGCAGCCGAGTTCAACGCGACGATCGCCACGAAGCACAGCTTCGAGATCGGCGGCGCAATCGGCGCGAGCGCCGGCTGGATCCTGCCCTGCGTCCCTTGATGGAGCAGCATGCCGGCAACGGTCGGCGCCACGACGATTAACAGCAGATCGAGCATGATCGCAGTCGTGTCCACCTCGATCGATTCGCCGAACAGGACGTGAATGCCCGCGGGCACGAGGAACGGACTCAGCAGACTGTCGATCACGACCATCGCCAGAATCATCGCCACGCTCCCGCCGGATAGACCTACCCACAGAATTGCCGATACGCCGAGCGGTATGAGCGCGAAGAGCACGAGTCCGATCACGAACGGCGAGTCGGTACCGAAGATCAGGCTACCGATTCCGTAAGCCGCAAGCGGGACCAGCGCATGCGCGATCGCGAACGTGACCAGCATCGGCAGCGGCTTCCGGAAGACGAGCTTAATCTCTCTGAAGCCGCAGCCGAGCCCCATCGTGAACGCTACGAAGGCGAACAGATACGGTACGGCGGGGACATAGGACAAAAGTCCGTCCGCACAAAGAAACCCCAGGACAAGGGACCCGGGGATGAACAAGAACATCCATTGTTCGAATGTGCGGTTGAATGCAAGGCCGAATTGTCTGAGCTTCATGTTACTTGAATACCGGCTCGCGGAATTGCGCCAGCTTCGCGCGCGAGTCTTGCTCGACTTCCGCATGCAGGCTGTTGCCGTGCGCGTCCATCGTGACGATCGCGGCGAATCCCTCCGTCTCAAGATGCCACATCGCTTCCGGAATGCCGAATTCCATGAAGTCGACGCCGTTCACCTTCTTGAAGCACTCCGCGTAATACTGCGCTGCGCCTCCGATGGCATTCAAGTACACCGCGCCGTGCTCTTGCAGCGCCGCGAGCGTCTTGGCGCCCATGCCGCCCTTGCCGATAACGGCGCGAATGCCGAACTTCTTGATGATATCGCCTTGATAAGGCTCCTCGCGAATGCTGGTTGTCGGACCGGCGGCCGTTACGCGCCAGCCGTTCTCATCCTTCATCATGACCGGGCCGCAATGATAGATGACGGCACCGTTCAGATCGACCGGCGAATCATGGTTCATCAGATGGCTGTGCAGCGCATCGCGGCCGGTATGCATCTCGCCGTCGAGGATGACGATGTCGCCTACGCGGAGCGAACGCACCTGCTCCTCGGTCAGCGGCATCTGCAGCCTGACTTCGCGGCGCTCCGAGCTGCTGTCTGCCGCAGCCGCAAGCGCGGCCTGCTCGGCTTGCTCCGCTTCGGACAGCTTCATCGACACGTCGCTGCCGGCCGGATACAGCCATTCCTGAATATCGCCGGTCATCGCGTCGAGCAGCACGCCTTGGCGGCGGTATGCCCAGCAATTGTACGCGACGGAGACGAAGAAGCTCGCCGGCAGCCGGTTCATGACGCCGACCTTGCAGCCGAGCAGCGTCACTTGACCGCCGAAGCCCATCGTGCCGATGCCCAGCTTATTGGCGTTGTCCATCACGTATTCTTCCAGCTGCTGCAGCTCCGGAATCGCGTTCGTATCGTCTACGCGGCGGAACAGCTGCTGCTTCGCAAGCTCATAGCCCGTCGTGCGGTCGCCGCCGATGCCGACGCCGATGAAGCCAGCGCTGCAGCCTTGACCCTGCGCTTGGTAGACCGCGTGCATGATGCACTTGCGGATACCGTCGAGATCGCGGCCGGCTTTGCCGAGGCCTTCGATCTCCATCGGCAGGCTGTATTGAATGTTCTTGTTCTCGCAGCCGCCGCCCTTCAGAATCAGGCGAACGTCGATCTCGTCCTTCTCCCATTGTTCGAAGTGGATGACTGGCGTGCCCGGACCCAGATTGTCGCCCGTATTCGAGCCCGTCAACGAGTCGACGGAGTTCGTGCGGAGCTTGCCGTCCTTCGTCGCGCGGGCGATCGCGCTGCGAATCTGCTGCTTCATCGCGATCTGATTCGCGCCGACCGGCGTATGGACGATGAATGTCGGCATGCCGGTGTCCTGGCAGATCGGCGATACATTGCATTCCGCCATCTCGATATTGTTCGCGATCGTGGACAAGGACAGGCCGGCGCGCGTAGCGCGGTCCTCTGCCTCTTGGGCTGCCTTAATGGCTTGGCGGACATCCCCGGGAAGGTTCGTGGACGTCTCGACGATCAATTGATAGACGCTCTGCTCAAAGTTCTGCATATCGGTAAGGGATCTCCTCTCATGAACGATTCAATGATTTCGAATTCAACCTATACTACTATAATAATGGAGCGTTCACCTCCGGTCAAAAAAAATCCGCCGCAAGGAGCCAAGCTGATCCAATATCCACCTGAAGGGCGATATGTTAACATAGATGGATAAGAACGACGCGTTCACATGAGAGATCGAGAGCTGAGAGGAGTTACCGCAGTGGGAAGTCATTTCTTCGCTTATATGTACAGGCTCCGTTACATCGAACGGTGGAGCCTTATGCGCAATACGACGCGCGAGAGCGTCGCCGAGCATTCCTACCACGTCGCGCTGCTTGCGCACATGCTGTGCGAGATCGGCAACCGCGTATACGGCAAGCAGTTGAACGCCGATCGCGTCGTCAGCATGGCGCTGTTCCATGACGCGACCGAGGTGTTCACCGGCGATATCCCGACGCCGGTCAAGCATCATAACCCGAAGATGCTGGCGAGCTTCCGCGAGATCGAGGCAATGGCAGCCGACCGGCTGCTCAGCATGGTGCCGGAGCCGCTCAAGGGTGCCTACGCACCGCTCTTGGAAGCCAAGTCGCATCAGGCAGTCGAGCCGACGGAGGAAGAGCGCATACTGCTCAAGTATCTCAAGGCAGCCGACCTGCTGGACGCCTACCTGAAGTGCGTATCCGAGCTGTCTTCCGGCAATCGGGAGTTCGCCGTCGCGAAGGGCCAGACCGAGCAGTCGCTTGCGCTGCTCGCCATGCCGGAGGTCGAATGGTTCCTGTCCCACATGGCGCCGAGCTTCGGCAAGACGCTTGACGAGCTGTCGGCCGAGGAGGGGTAAGGGGGTGAGGTTGACTGCCGTCACGCGTCGTTGCGCCTCGCGCGGGGGCTGCTCAAGATACCGAAGTACAGCGCGATCGTGGGGCAGTGCAAGCGTGACGGCCGTTGCTTGACGAACTGTACGAAGGGTGGCCAACACAGTACACCATGGTCAGTTGGTGTCGGGGACAACGCGTACGAATCGGCGGCTATCGACGGTCGGCGTGATCAGCCGTTCCGAGTCTACGCAATAACGGGAAATCGTACATCTATTTCGCGCCTGATCTCTCACAGGCGGTACGCAGTGTATAAAAATACCACTAATTCCGAAGGATACGCCAGATCTGCCGTATTCCTTAGAATTAGTGGTAGAAAACTCATCTATTCAGTTGAAATGAGCTCAGGGAGCGGAATTAGTGGGAATATTCTACGCTATCACATTCACGCTCTGAGCATAAAGCCAATGAACCTGTTAATAAGCATGGGGCTTAGCAGGTTCATTAGCACGCTCGGCATGCCCGGTTTGCATGGCACGGATTGGCACGCTCGACATGCTTGGCATGCTTGCTTGGCGGCGTCATCCTCCGGCCCGCCGTAAGCGCAAATCGGCTGCAGCATGCGCTCGCCAAATCCAGACCGACTCTATCCCTCTGCAGAGAACTTCTTGCCGCGAACCTGCCGTGAACAACTACTCGCGCAGCCGATCCACGGCCCGGCGAATATGCTTGAACAGCTCCCGCCATTCCGGGCTCGACTCCGGCCGGATCGCGTCCGGTTCCGGCACCCGCTCGGCAGCGCTGAGCGCCATGGGCTCCGCTGCGGCCCGGCCTGCCATTCTAGGATGAATCGGCGGCATTGGATTATCGGTCTGATCCGGCTCTGTCGACTTCATCATGCCACCTCCTGGTTATCCTGCATGTTCCCTCAGCTATGCGCCCACGTCTTGCGGAGCGTGAACAGCGTGCGCAGCTCGTCTTGATCCAGCTCCGTAATCCAGCCCTCCGATTGCCCGACGACCTGTTCGCTCAGCGCATGCTTGCGCGTGATCATATCGTCGATCTTCTCTTCCAGCGTCCCGATCGTCACGAACTTGTGCACCTGGACGTTCTTCGTCTGCCCGATCCGGAACGCTCTGTCGGTCGCCTGATTCTCCACGGCCGGATTCCACCACCGGTCGAAGTGAAAGACATGGTTCGCGGCTGTCAGATTCAATCCCGTCCCGCCCGCCTTGAGCGAGAGCACGAACGCGCAGGCCGGCTGCTTCGGATCTTGGAACGCCTCAATCATAGCATCCCGATCCGACTTGGCAACGCCGCCGTGGAGGTAAGGCACGGGAATGCCGAGCCGCTTCTCCAGCTTCGCCTTGATCAGCTCGCCTGCGCCGATGAACTGCGTGAAGATGAGACAGCGTTCGCCTTCCGCGGCGATTTCGTCCACCATCTCAAGCAGCCGAACCAGCTTCCCCGAGCGTTCCGTCTGCCAGGTCCCGGCGCCTCGCGTGCCTTCGCCCAGCAGCAGCAGCGGATGGTCGCATAGCTGCTTCAGCTTCGTCAATGCCGCCAGAATCAGCCCGCGCCGCTTCATCGGCGTCAGTCCGCCGAGTCCCTCTAGAAGCTCGCTTACGGTCTGTTCATAGAGCGCGGCCTGCTCGGCGGTTAAGGAGACGAACATGCGCTGTTCGTTCTTCTCAGGCAGCGACAGCTGAATAGCCGGATCCTTCTTCAATCGCCGCAGCATGAACGGCTTCACCCATTGCTGCAGCTGGGCAATCTGCTTCTCATCCCTCGACTTCTCGATCGGCAGCACGACTTCCCTGCGGAATTCGCTCAGTGAGCCCAGATAACCGGGGTTAATAAAGTCATGGATCGACCACAGCTCCGTCAAGCGATTCTCCATCGGCGTGCCCGTAAGCGCAATCCGGTGTCTGCCATGCAGCCTGCGGATTGCCGCCGTCTGCTTCGTGTAGACGTTCTTAATATTCTGCGCTTCGTCCAGACACAGCGAATTCCACGTCACGGCGGATAGCTCTTCTTCGTCCAGCGGAGTCAACGCATACGACGTGATGACGAGATCAGCGCCTTGCACGGCCGCCTCGAATGCTTCGCCCTTCACGCGGCGAGGGCCGTAATGCAGGTAGACATTCAGCTCCGGCGCGAACCGTTCGAGCTCCTTCTCCCAGTTGCCGATGACCGAGGTCGGGCAGATGAGCAGCGACGGCATGCCTGATCCGCCCTCGTGAGCCTTCACATGCAGCAAATAGCCGGTATATTGGATGGTCTTCCCCAGTCCCATATCGTCTGCCAGGCAGCCGCCGAGTCCGAACTGTCGCAGGAATGCCAGCCAAGAGATGCCTTCGAGCTGATACGGCCGCAGCTCGCCCAAGAATCCGTCCGGCTTGTCGACAAGCGGTATCGCCCCGATATTCTGCAGCCTCTCCAGCCATGCCGTCAGATGCTCGTTCAGCTCGATATCCGCGAGCGGACCTGCAGACGGATCCTCCTCGTCGCCGCCCAGCGCGATGCCTCCGCGAAGATGCCATTCCAGCACGTCGCGGAAGGAAAGCCCCTTGGACTTGCTTCGCTTCTTCATCCAGTCGCGGATCAGCTTCACGTCGCCGGGGTCCAGATGCACCCACTCGCCGCCGATATGCAGGAGCCGCCGATTGTCCGCAGCGAGCTGCGAGAATTCAGCCTCCGACAGATCGGTATCGCCTACCGCCAGCTTCCAATCGAATTGCACGATCTGATCCAGGCCGAACATCGGCTCCTCCGTCGCGCCGACCGACGATTTGACCTTGGCCTTAATGCGCAGCCTTCGTGTTCGCGCCGCCTCCCACCAGCCAGGCAAGATGACCGGGCATCCTGCCTGCAGGAGACGAACGCTTCCTTCCTGCAGGATGTGCCAGGCTTCTTGCTCCGAGATGGCAAGCCGAATGCCGGCCAGCCCAAGATCATGCTGCGAAGCCACGGCAGCCTCCGTCAGCATTTGCCCTTGCGGCAACTCCTTGAGCTCGGGCAGCACGGACAGCCACTTCGCCTGTTCGCGCTGCAGCTTGACGTTCAGCCAAGGCGCCCATGCATCCGGCACGGATCCCGCGCCGTCCTCCAGCTTCCAACGGCCGTCTTCGCCGCGATCAAGCCGCAGCGACATCTCTTGCTCGGTGCGGCCGCGAATGACGGCTGCCAACCGCCAGCCCTCCCCCGCCTTCGCAGCCGCAGGCGATCTCGGCTCGATCAGCTGCAGCGCAATCCGGAAAGGCGTATCGTCCGGCGTCCAGCCGATCGCGATCAGCCAGTCGCCTTCGTCGCTGGCTGCCATCGCCGATAGGTCGGCACCCGAACGGAGCAACAGCAGGCGCAGCGCATCCGCCGCCTCGGCATCCTGAGCCAATACTTCTTCGATCGCGGCGGACAGCCAGCTGTCCAGATCCATGATGCCGAATGCTTCCGCATCGCGCTGCAGCTGCTTCCATTGCTCCGCGGCCCCTGCTGCTTGGTCAGGAGGCGCTGCTTTCCATGTACGCTGCCGCTGCGACCAGCCGAGCAGGTCTGGCGCGTACCAGCCCGATCTTACGGCATCATGGATCCATTCGGCCGCACGCCGAATGACAGCGGCGCGGGGACTCCAGCTGTACTGCAGCAGGCGCACCGGCATAGGCGCAGCCATATAATCGATCGCGATCATGGCAGGCAGCAGCACGCCCTCCGCATGTCCGCGAACATGCTTCACTGCCTGCTCGCCGTACCATGAACCGACATGCCAGCCGAACAGCATGCTCTTCAAGCGATTCACGGAACCCGCCCATTCCGGCGCATGCAGCCATAAGCCTTCGCCAGGCAGCCATTCGGCATCGAGCTCGCCGATTCGCGTGCCTAACGGCGCTGTTCCCGAACCGTTCATGGCATCAACTTCCCTCTTCTTAATTCTTCCTGCAGCGCCCGCAGTCGCACGTACTTGCCGTTGAACTCCCGCAGATAGCGCTGCCAGACCGCCGTCCGTCCCGCTGCTTGATATAGTTTTTCGAGCCGCTTCAAGTGCTTGATAGCCGTGCGGTATCCGGTACGGTTCCGCGATTGTATCGCTTCATCGATCGCTTGATGGAATATCGGGATCAAGAGCTCCGGTCGAGCCTTGGCCGCGGTCCGCAAGTCCTGCGGGTCAAGATCATCCGGGCGCGTGCCGATCAGCAGCAGCAGATCCGCCCATCGATCGTAGGCGCTTCTCTCCAGCCAATGCGCGGCCAGCTCGGGATAGGAATAGGGCAAATGCTGCTCCATCAGTCCGATCCATATCGAGCGGTCCGGCTGCTTGTCGTCAGCCGCTCTGCACAGCTTCAGGTAGGGCCGAAGAATAGCCGCATTGCGGCAATCCGACAGCCGGTCGCGCAGGAATAGCATCCACAGCTCCAGCGCTTCGGCATTATTCGCTCGCAAGCATTGCTCTGCCATGGAATAGACAAGCGCGCTATTGCGTTCGAACGGGGTGCGTGCCAGCGCTTCGACTGCCTGGTCGTGCCGGCCTTCGCGATAATCCAGATAGGCCTTCGCGGCGTATAGCGCGTGCAGCGCCTTGTCGTTCCCAGTCGTTGCCTCCAACAGACGGTCCAAGGCCGCAATTTCGCGCTGCCGCCATCGTTCGTAATCGGCCAGCCTCACCCATAGCGTATGATAGAGGTGATCCCATCGCAGCAGGAGGAAGCTCTCGTCCATGGAGGCCTTCCTCAGCAGCTCGTTCAGATGTATCAGCCATTCCTGCTCGCGGCTTGACAGTTGCTCCGGCTCCAGCTCCGCAACCAGCTCATTCCCATGCGCGATCCATGGCTCAACGGCACGCGTGAACGACATTTCGTAATAGTAGCGGTTATAAGAATCGGTTGACGCATACGCGCGTTCAACTTGTTCCAGCACGAAGGCGATCGCGGTCAGCCAATGGAGGCGCTGCGCACGCTTCGGCCAATCCCGCGCCTTGCCCTTCAACTCCTGAAGTACCGGCTGCAGCGGGTGCAAGGAATGTCTGCAATGCTTCCAGATCTGCCCATGCTTGCGTTCGAACCAGTCTAGCCAGGCAGCCGGGCCGTCCTCGGGTCCAAGCTCCGCCCCCCGCCGATCCGGATGTCCGAGCGCCCGCTCCTCGTCGGCTGCCATACGCTCCATGATGCTGGCAGGATCGTCGCCGGCGGATTCGCAGTATTGGAAGAATACAGCGGCCATGTGGCAGCAATAACCCGTGTCCGGGCAGGTGCACGTGCTGTACGCGAAGTCGTCGGCATCGAGCGTAACGGCGTAGACAGATGTGCCGTTCACTGCGCCGTAGAGCGCATTACCCTCCACGACCTGGGTTACGATTACGCGCCGAGTCCGATAGATATCGAAGCCTTCCCGCTGCAGCTCGCCGGACACATGAATCCCGATCTGTTGCTCTAGAACATCGGTCTGCTCCTCTGCCAAACGGTTCGTCGACGCCATCGTCTCAATCACTCTTCCTTTTTTAGCCGTCCTTTTATTATATCACAGTCAGACGCCGGATTGCCGCAGAAGGCCGATGAACGCGAACAGGCTGCATCCGTCGGCGGATGCAGCCTGTTCATTGCTACTGTCGAATTATACGAGCACTTGCTCGATCTGAATGGCAGGATGGGAACGCAAATCGATGAATGCATGGTCAATCTTGACGAGCGGACGGAGCGGTTCGCTTGTATTGATCATGACGATCAAGCCTACTCGGCCGTCGGAGAGCAGCACCTCGTTGCCGACCATCATCTTCATCATCCGGTCGATGAATACGTTGACGATATGCGGGTCGAATTCGCCGAATTTATTGCTCTCCATCTGATTCAATATTTTGTAGAATGGGGACGGCTCGTGATAGGACCGCTTACTGGACATCGCGTGGTAGACATCGCATACCGCCACGATTCTGCTGAAGTAATCCATCTCGCCGCCGCGAATGCCGTAAGGATAACCGCTGCCGTCCTGGCGTTCGTGATGCTGCAGCGCGACCATCAGGTCGCGCTCGGTGGCGCCGGACGTCGTCTGCAGCATCTCGTAGCCGAACTCCGGATGCTTCTTGATCAGGGCAAATTCGTCGTCCGTCAGGCGGCCGGGCTTGTTCAGCACCTCAAGCGGAATGCGCATCTTCCCGACATCATGCAGCGTAGCCGCCATCGCCAGCTCCGTTACATCCGCGTCGCCGAGCCCGAGCCACTTGCCCAGCAGCGCGGCCAATATGCCGACTCCGATATTATGCCGATACGTATAGTCATCCTTAGCCTGCAGGTTATGGAGCAGCCCGAACAGATGCGGGTGCTCGGCTGCCTGCGCAATGTGAGGCATGACCTCCTTGCGGATGTCTTCGATCGGCACCTTCTGATTCGTACGGATTTCGTCAAAATAAGCCTGTACCTTATGCGTTGCCCGCTCAACTTCTTCTCTGCACGACTCCTGCTCGGCCGCGAAGCCGACGACGCGCACATCGCCCTCGAATAGCTCGATGCGATGATCTTGCATGATTCGCAAATACTTATGATCGAGAATCGTTCCCGATTCTACCAATAGAAGGCCTGCCTGAGTATGAATATCCCGCGTAAGTTGTTTGCCTACGAAGTCGGTAAGGGATGATTGAGCGTCTTTATGCCGCAAGCCGATCACTTCTTTTCCTTAGACTGTAAGAATCATTATAAGTGCTCGGCATTACAAATGATTTACAGAATATAGGGGATATGGATTAGTGCGGGATGCGGATCGTAAACGCGATTCGATTCTCTGATTCGGCCTCGATCTTGACCGTTCCCTTGTATTTGTCCGCGATTGCCTTCACGATGGATAGGCCGAGGCCTTGGTGATGCTCCTCTCCCTTAGTCGTGAATCCGCTTCTGAACAGCTTCTGCTGCTCCCGGCTGATCTGCTGCGCCGCTTCGCAGTAATTGCTGACCGTGAAGACCAGCCCCGTCGGTTCGTGCGCGCCGCGCAGCGCCACATGACGCAGTTCCTCCGGATATTGCACCGCTTCATCGAATGCGTTGTCGACAAGATTGCCGATCATGCGCGTAAGATCAAGCGACTTCACGCCAAGGTCGAGCTTCTCAAGACCGTTGAACCTGCTGGTAAAAGCGATCTTGGCCGACTCGGCCTGAGACAGCTTCGACCGTACGAGCGCGGCGAAAGCGGGATTGCCGACATTAATGATATCGTTCGTTATTCGAATCTCTCCGACCAGCTCGCTCGCATAACTGCGCAAGTCTTCCAGCTTGCCCAGCGCTGCCATCGAATGCATCGTCTGCACATGGTTGCTGAAGTCATGACGCTGGCCTCGCAGCATGTTGAACATCTGGTTGATCTCCTCGACGTACGTCTGTTGAGCCTCGACGACGACATTGTCGCGCGTCCGTCTGATCAATCGGATCGCGATGGTAATGACAGCGATACTCACCAGCGTTAAGGCGGCGATCAATAACACGATATCCAAGTATTGACGATCAAGCTGTGCCTGTATGCGATTATAATCCGACGTAATGGTCAGTACATACCGCTTCAGAGGCTTCGCTTGATCGTCCAGGATACTGACGACCGGAGACTCGATATCGACCGGTATGTAGGACTTCAAGATACGCTTGCCGTTCACCTTGTCCGCGAGCGTAATCGTCTTGCCGCTCTCGTATGCGATCCCGATATGCTTGGAATCGCTTCCGAGCCGGTACGTGTAGGAGCCATAGATAATCGGTTGACGCGTCGCATGGTTCAGCACTTCGCCTGCATACGTGATCGTCTGGTATGGACCCTGGTCGAATAACACCGGATTCACCCCGGTAATCTCCAGCAAGTCGGGATTCTCTTCCAACGTCTTGCGGATCAGCATCGCCACGCCCGTGGCTTCCTCGAAATCCTGCTGTACATCGTAGCTGATGTAGGGGTCGACGATATAGTTCGTCGAGCCGTCATAGTAGTAGCCCCACTTACGGATTTTGCTCGTATCGGTTGTCGCGAACTCGTACGGCCCCGTCCAGAAATTCGGGAGCGATTGTCCCCAATCAAGGGATACGTTCCGTTCGTCGAATAATTGGTTGAACGCTTGGTACCAGGGCTTCCACGTGTTCGTCGGCACATCGATCTGCTTCGGATCGGACGATCGGTAGAGCATGATATTGTCGTCCGTCCGCTTCAATAGCGTAATATGCAGGACGCCGAGCCGTTCGCTCAGCTCGACCAGCTGCTCGTTGGTGACCTTCTCGATATCCGGATCAAGCGCATACTGCGCCGCGATCGCGGCCGTGCGCAACTGCTCGCCGAGCTGCTCCTGGAACAATTCGGCCCCGTTCCTCGACTGCTCGACCGACAGCTCGATCTGCTTGGCGACGCGGCGCATCTCTTCGGCAAGCCCCTCCTCAAGCGAATGCTTCGTGTAAAAATAGTAGACCGTATTATTAATACCGAGCACAAGCACAACCAATAAAGCAACAATCAACCATATATTTCGGATCATCATAATCTCCTCAGCAACAACATTCTACATCGATCGACATATTTCGCCTGCTCTTCGATTATCTTCGAATCCCGCCGATTGCACAATGGGAAATCGGTTAAAGAAACAGATACGTCACCGAATCGATCAATTCATGGCGAGCTTGGCAGCCCAGGAGCGCAGCGCCCAACTGCGTTCCTGCCGTCTCTTGTACCGCGGCAAGCTCGCATAGACCGCAGCAGCTTCCTCGAACGCGCGCTTGGCTTCGGCTTTATTGCCGAGCTCCTTATAGATCAATCCCATGCGGTAATACGCTTCGCAAGAAGAGGAGTGTATGTCACGCAGCTTCTCGAGGTAGGACAAGGCCCGTTCCGCATCGGAACGATTCGCGGCCGCCAGACGCAGGTAAGGCTCGCCGTACTTGACTCTCGGATTGATATCGAGCGCACGCAGCATCGCTTGTTCGCCACGCTCCTTATCTCCGGTGAATAGAAGCGCAGTCCCCAGATCATCCCAATATTCGGCCGAATGCTCCATCACGTCGCCGATCGATTCCAGCGTCTCGCGCGCACGGGCGTAGGACTTGCGATCAAGCTGCAGACGCGCGAGCTCCATCTTCGAAGACACGTCGCTCGGGTTGAGCCGCAGCAACTGCTCGAGCTTCTTGATTCTGCTCCTTCGCTTAAGCGGCTTCACGAAACTGGGCGACAAGCCGACGAATCGGCGGTCCAGCACGTACAGAATCAAGAGCAGCACGATGATGGCTACGAATGGGTTGCCGATAAGCCAGAATAACAGACCGAATACCAATATTTTACTCATTATGCATACGCTCCCGATACCTTAATTTCGTACATTGTATCATATTGCGAAGCGACAGTCGGCAGATATTCCTTTCCTCGCGTGTATGAATGAGATCGGAGCCTACGCACCAGATTAAGGGTAGACCCACTGGAGGAGGCTATCCGAATGGCAACGACCACGCAAGAGAAGAAGCAAATCTTCCCGCCGCAGACGCAGAACCAACAACCCGGCGTCGAGACGAAGATGCAGCCGCATCCGGAGATCGAATCCCCGACCTATAAGGCGGCAGGCAAGCTGACGGGCAGGTCCGCCCTCATTACGGGCGGCGACAGCGGCATCGGCCATGCGGCAGCAGTCGCATATGCCAAGGAAGGCGCCGACGTCGCGATCGTCTATCTTAGCGAGCATGAGGACGCCGCGAAGGTCAAGGAGCGGATCGAGCAGCTTGGCAGGCGATGCCTGCTGATCGCCGGCGATATCGGCGACGAGGCGTTCTGCAAGCAAGCGATCGAGCAGACGGTACAGACGTTCGGCAAGCTGGACATCCTCGTCAACAACGCTACCGAACAGCACCCGCAGCAGCGGATCGAGGGCATTACGGCGGAGCAGCTCGAGCGCACGTTCCGCACGAATATTTTCGCCATGTTCTATCTGACGAAGGCAGCTATGCCTCATCTGAAGCAAGGCGCTTCGATTATTAATACGGCCTCGATTACCGCATACGAGGGCAGCCCGAACCTGATCGATTATTCCTCTACTAAGGGAGCGATCGTCTCGTTCACGCGCGCGTTGTCGAACAACGTGTCGCCGCAGGGCATCCGCGTGAACGCCGTCGCGCCGGGCCCGATCTGGACGCCTCTCATTCCCTCGACCTTCGAAGCCGATCAAGTCGCGAAGTTCGGCGCCGATACGCCGATGAAGCGGCCCGGCCAACCGTCGGAGCTCGCTGCGGCCTATGTGTTCCTGGCCAGCGACGATGCCATGTACATGTCCGGCCAGACGCTCCATCTGAACGGCGGCACCGTCGTGAACGGATAATTGCCACGCATGTTCGTTCACGACAAAATACCGTCAAGGCTCGCGATCATCCGCTCCGATCGCGTCCTTGACGGTTCTTGGCATGCCTGTCAGCCATCCCCTTATCGGTAATAACTAGCGAGCAGCGCATCCATAACGCGGTTCGTCCGGGCAGCCGTAGCCCCCGTGCTGCGTGCCGGCGGTCCGCCGAGCAAGTCCGCCACCATCGTCGTAATGAACGGCTGCTGAACATGCTCCGGCCGCTCGAAGCTGCGCGTTACGGGCTCTTCCCCGCGGCGGTGAATCGTAAGATCATTGCCGAAGGTCGAGAAGACCAGCTTGCCGGCTGTCCCGATGATCTCGTTCACGTCCGCGTGCTCATAAGCGTCGAAGCTCCATATTCCCGTGCCGAAAGCGCCGGATGCGAATCGGTATTGTCCCGCCACGATATCCTCTGCCGCATAAGCGCCTCCTTGGTTGGCCGCCATGCCCGATACCTCTTCGATCGGCCCCAGCAGGTCGTCGAGAATGTCGAGCGTATGGCTCGCCAAATCGACGAACAGGCCGCCGCCCGCGAGCTCCGGCTGCACGCGCCATGGCAGCGCGCCGGTGCCGCCGGCATCCCTCATGACGCCAAGCGGCTGCGTCTGTAACGTCCGGACGAAGCGAATCTCGCCGATCGTCCCTTCCTCCAGCACCGCCTTGATCGCCTTGAACAGCGGCAGCTCGCGCCGATAATAGGCAACGAATAGCGGTACGCCGGCTCGCTCGCATGCCGCGATCATCTCGTCGCATTCGGCCGTGCTGCATGCCATCGGCTTCTCGACGTAGACAGCCTTGCCTGCCGCAGCCGCCAGCAGCGTGTATTCCTTATGATAAGCCGGCGGCGTAGCGATATAGACGGCGTTCACCTCCGGATCGTTCACGAGACGCTCCGCATCGTCGTACCAGCGCGGCACGCCGTGCCGCTTCGCGTAGTCCTCGGCAAGCGCCCCGTTGCGCCGCATGACCGCGACCAGTTCAGAGCCCTCGACCTTGTTGAACGCCGGTCCGCTCTTCACCTCCGTAACGTCGCCGCAGCCGATGATGCCCCATTTTATGCGATCCATGTATACCCCTCCCCGTTCTTGCTCCCTAGCATGGCAATCCCTGCACCAATCATAGCTTCCAAGATGGAATCTAGGCAAGCATCTGCACCTGTAGGCACCATGAACAAGCAATTGGGATATTATGTAAGAGACGATTGGAGGTTCACCTATGCTCATGCAGACTTTTCCACCAGCACCGATGGCGCAATACGGATGGACCGTGGATTGCGAGACCGCCCCTATCGAATTCCCGCTGCAGCACCAACTCGGCCAGCCCGGAATCGAATCGCTTATGGTCCCGCGCCCGATCTCGGACAATCCGCATCACGTCGGATCCGGCAGGCTGACCGGCAAGATTGCCGTCATCGTAGGCGGCGACAGCGGCATCGGCCGCGCGATCGCCTATCTCTATGCCCGCGAGGGCGCCGATGTAGTCATCCTCTATTGGAACGAGCACGGAGACGCAGCAGAGACCAGAGACCGGATTCATGCTATCGGCAGGAACTGCCTGCTTATCGCCGGGGACGCGGGAGACGAGGCTTGGTGCATGCAGGCCGTGGACATCGCATACGCAGCTATGGGGCGAATCGACATTCTCGTCAACAATGCCGCCATTCAATATGTACGGCCGAGCATCAGCGAGATTACATCCGAGGAGCTGGAACGCACCTTCCGTACGAACCTGTTCTCCTACTTCTACATGGCCAAAGCCGTCGCACGCTATATGCAGCCAGGCAGCGTCATCGTCAATACCACCTCGATCGCTGCGGTTGAAGGCTATCCGCATATCGCAAGCTACTCGGCAGCGAAGGGCGCTGTCGCCGCCATGACGCGGTCGCTCGCCGCATCGCTGATCCAGCGAGGCATTCGCGTGAACGCCGTCGCGCCGGGCCGGACCTGGACGCCGCTCGTTGCTGCCGCGCTGCCTCCGGCCGTCTACACGACTTACGGCAGTACCAATCTATTGAAGCGAGCCGCGCAGCCGGTCGAGATCGCGCCGATCTATCTCTTCCTCGCGACGAGCGATTCCAGCTTCGTCATCGGCCAGACGATCCATGTAGACGGCGGCGAATATTTCGGGTTGTGAATCCGAACACTAGGGATGTCTTTCCACACCATAACCGAGGGAGTGTTCGAGATGCAGATGCGTGAAGGATTATTGCCAACTGTCCTTGGAACTGTCGTATCGGCTTCCGGCGCCGCGCTGTTAGGCAGCAAGTATAAGCTCGCGGCAACGGGCGTGCTCGGCTTCGGATTGGCGCACATCGTGCTTGGCGCGATTGATTTGATCGAGCATCGCTAGAGGGAAGGAAAGGCGGCGGAAGGGGGAGCCCTTCCGTCTATTTGTCTATTCATCAAAGCCTTATACCCTCTCCGCCCTCCAAAATCAAAAACCTCCTCTCCGCCTTCCTCATAGAGGATGCGGCTAGAAGGTTAGACAGTACCGATAAGTGTCACGTCAGATTTTCAATTCCCCAAGCTTGATCAGCTCGACAACCGCCTGAGAACGGCCTTTGACGTTCAACTTCTGCATGACGTTCGAGATGTGGTTGCGCACCGTTTTCTCGCTTATGAATAATTGCTGCGCGATATCCCTTGTGGTTTTGTCCTGCACAAGCAGTTCGAAAACCTCACGTTCTCGGTGGGTCAATAAGAACTTGCTCTTGTGGTCGCTGCCCTTCAATGTTTGTCACCCCTCCTTGCCCGGGTTTATTGTGTTTACAAGGTTAAGGGATACAGTCAAATTATAGTATGAAGGGCAGCTTGCAGTGGTGCGATTACCATGGAAAATGGGCGGATTACCGGCGGTTTATGCCGGTTTACGTCTGTATAGCATCAGGAACGCGGCAATCGGCAGTAACACCTCGAATACGATCGCGATTCCGGTCCACGTCCGGTTGAAATTGAACACTTGGAGCGAATTCTCGAAGAACCAGAACGAGATGCCGAACGCGAAGAAGCCGACCGGTCCGACGAGCGCTTTGCCGCTGCCCTTGGGCAGCAGACGCTTAAGGCCCAAGCAGACTACGACGAGGCTGTACCCGATCTTGACGAACATCGTCGGCAGCCAGAGACCGATCAGCGGCAGGTCGAGACGGTCCAGGAAGTCAGTCAGGTGAATATGTCGAACGAGCTCGTAATTCGGATAGAGCATCCGTCCCATCAGCGGCACGCCTAACACCAGCACGCCCAGCATGGACAGGATGATGAGCAGCCCCACGCCAAGCGTCAGCGCGAGCGCACCTGCCTTGAAGGTGAGGTTGCTGCTCGTGCAGAGGAAGGCAAGGGCGACGACTTCGCCGACATAGGAGAACATGTACCAGCTCCCCATCGCCACGCCGCCGTAATCGATTGTCCAGAACGGCATAAGGTTCATCCAAGCGATATCGTTCGCCATCAAGATCGGCAGCAGGCAGATGACGACGGCCAGCACCAAGCCGAATATCTCCGTCATGCGAGCGAGCACAATAATGCCGCCGCGGCTGACAAGGATCACCGTCATCGCTACGATGCTGATGATCATGTAGATTGGCGTCTTCGGCAAGAGCGAGATGTTGACGAATTCCGATATCGCGCGAAGATCCCGCACGATGACCAAGAAGAAGAATAGGACCGCCAGCATAATGAGAGGCTTACCGATATACGGCTTGGCCTGATCCATGATCGCGTACAGGTTCCGGTCCGGATGGCGGTTAAGCAGCTTCACCAGCATGGCGAGGATAATCAGAACAAGAAGCGCAGGTGCAATATGCGCCAGCCCGATATGCTGCTTGGCATAGGTGACGGCCTGCGACTGAACGCTTATCAAGGTGCTGTCGAAGGTATACATCGCTCCGACCAGTATGATCTGCCGCTGGGACAATGCCAGATTCGAATCGGCTAATGGCATGATGCGCCCTCCTTCAATTATTCGGAATGACGGGCTCCAAGACGCGCATGATCCCGACGGCCGGCGATATCCATTGCTGCACCTTCCATACATAGAAGCAGGCCCCGTAACCCCCTGCAACCAATAGGACGGAGATCCAGCGGACAGCGGCACCTGCCCGACGCATCACGGGCCAGATGATGAAGCCGATGAACACAGCCCACAGCAGCATGGCGGACACGAACGTATTCATTGGACCAGTTCTTCCTCCTTCAAGCCGAAGCCTTTCAATACCGTTCCCGTGTTGCCGATTCTTACCTTGGCTTGCACATCGATCTGCGCTTCCTTCAGCGATCGTTCCCATTTCTCGCGATACCGCTCCCACGCCCGCGGCATCTTCTTCGACAATGTACGACCTAGCCCGATCGGGTCGGCACCCTCCTGCTGAACCGATCGGACAACCTTCGTGACACCGGCTGCGAGATGCTTATTCAATGCACGCTCCAGTTCTTTAAGCTGATCATCGCTTGCTAAAGTAAAAGTCGATTCGTTATCCACAATAATTGCCTTGCCTTGTAAGTTGAGGCGAAAAACCGGACGATCATCCTGAATGCCGGGTTTGATGGTAATACCCGTATTCTGCAAGCTAAGCACGATACTGCCGCTTCCGCGAGGTGCCGGAAGCGCCAGCTCCGCATTCTTGGCTTCGCCCATCGCGAGCAGCATGAGCTGCGATTCCTCGCCCTGCAAGATGCGTAACAGCTTGCCTTGCCGGAATATCGCCAGCCCGTCCATCTTGATGCCGGTCGACTTGGCAGACTTCGCGCCTTGCTCGTTCTTCACGATGCGGACCGACGGAAGCGCGACATCGATCCCGTCCGTTAGCAGCTTATCGATCACAAGCTTCATGGTCGCGGGGTTCTTCATCGCATTCACGGCGAGCTCTCGAACGATCTCGGACGGATAGCGCTCGATCTCCCCCGTCACCTTCATATAATCCAGCGCCGGACCGTTCGTTGCGACCATATAGGAAGACAGACGGTTCTGCGGAATTCTGCCCATCACGTCCATGATAGGAGCAATGCCGTCTCTTGCCAGCTTCTCGCCAATGAGCAGCACTCTGCGATGCGCGAAGAACAACTGCCTAGGCATATAGAGCTGTTCTTCGAAATTGGCCATGCGCACGGTATCGCCGGTATGCGAGAGGAGCAGATAGGACTTGTTCCCCGGAGTGGCCCCCCCCCCCCCCCCGCGGGCGGGGCCCCGGCGACTCGGGCCCGACGCGCAGGCGCCGCCCGCGCGACGCCGCGGTGGGGGAGCGGATCGGGGTGCCG
>JAEWJS010000030.1 GCA_023386495.1 Bacillota bacterium
TGCAGGAGCTAGCGGCGCAGAAGTTTAATGAGATATTGGAAGACAAGCCAGCAAGCGCAGCGCATCATCAATAACCGGATACAACGCACAGGAGGGGGACCGAAAGGCCCCCTTCGTCTATGTATGATTAGCTCTAGCCTGTACATGGGGATCTCCACGGGAAAGTGTACTCTGTTGTATTCGAATGCCTGAGCCAGCGGATTCGCAATAGGTTCACCTAGTTGAAGAGGATTTGAACTCGGAATTTCTCGTCTCCCCACTCTGACCGCCCAACGATGGGGCGTGTTAGATATTGTGCAAAGTGTCCTGATCATCAGAGCACGTGTTTGTGCGAAGATATACTTGAAGGCACTTACAGTGAGTCAATGTTTGCCCGCTTGTTTGCCATTACAAAGGAAAGTATTTGCAGCCAAGGATGAAAGAAGAGGCATCTAACCATACAGAGACCGCGACGAAGACGGCTTCGTGAGTCATGATGTATTCTTTCCAGATCGCAGCTCGTCATGCTCGTCATGCTAGTCTGCATAATTGTCCAAGTTCCCTCATAGACATGTTACCAGTTGGAAAAACATTGTGAAGAGGGGATGATCTCATGCGTCGCATGAAGTGGGTGGCGGCCATCGTCGTATGCGTCTCGATACTGATCGCGGGATGCGGGACCAAGAATGCCGAGACAGTCGTGAAGGATCTGGACAAAGTGCTCGGCGGCATGGAAAGTTACCAAGGCAAGGGGACGATGACGCTCCACACCGGCGCACAGCCGCTCGAGTACCAAGTCGAGGTGTGGTACAAAAAGCCGCAGTACTACCGGATTGCGCTGACGAACGCCAAGAAGGACATCACGCAGATCGTGCTTCGCAATGACGACGGCGTGTTCGTATTGACGCCGAAGCTGAACAAGAGCTTCCGCTTCCAGAGCGATTGGCCGCAGAATCAAGGCCAGGTGTACCTGTATCAGACGCTCGTGCAGAGCATCCTGCTGGACAATTCGCGGCAGTTCGCGGCCGACGAGAACGCCTTCGTCTTCGATGTGATGGCCAACTACCAGAACGGATCGCTCGCACGGCAGAAAATATGGCTGAACAAGGACGATTACGCGCCGCAGAAGGTGGAAGTCAGCGACTCCAGCGCGAATGTCATGGTCGACGTGAAGTTCGACAGCTTCAAGTTCGATGCGCAGTTCGATGCCAAGGCTTTCGATATGGCGTACAACATGTCGGCAAACCAGCAGCAGCAGAGCGGGGCGGATGCGCCGACGACTGCCGTGCCGGAGCCGGATGATGCGGATGACGCGGCAGAGCCGGCGGACCAAGCGGATGATGCGAACGATGCCGACGATGCAGCGTCGAACGGGAACGACGGGACAGAGGACGACGATGCAAGCGATGATGCTAGCCAAGAAGGCGATATGCCTTCGGATGACGCTTCCTCGGATGAGAAGGCAACGGAAGACGAGACGTCCGAAAGCGGCGCGATGTCTGAATTCGTCGCGATGGAGCCGTCTTACTTGCCGGAAGGCGTGTCGCTTAAAGATATCAGCGAAGTGGTATTCGGCGGCGAAGAAGGCATCATGATGCGCTACACGGGAACGTACGATTATACGCTGCTGCAGACGCAGCCCGAAGATATGGATGCGGCCTTCGTGCCTGGGCTTAGCGTCGATCTCGGGCACACGATGGGCCTCTTGACCGGCGAGGAGCAGCAGACGCTGATCTGGACCTACGACGGTTATGAATATCGCCTGACGACCGGCTCCCTGCCGGAGGGCGAGATGATCAAGGTCGCGCAATCTGTCATGAACGCGATGGAGAAGTAGGCACAGGCGCTTAGTATAGGCATAGCTTAGCGAAGAGGACCCTGCGGGGTCCTCTTTCATATGTGGGGCACCTTGGACGGAATTCCAACAAGTGGCGGCAGGTCAGGACTTGACGTTCATTGACAGTGCAGGTGCGAACAATATACGATAGATCTATTGGGTTGTTGGGGAAAGAGAAGGTGAACGCATCATGGACGGCTACTATCGGCCGACGCGTGCGGAGATTTCGCTGGACGCGCTGCGGCATAACATCCTGGCATTCCGATCCGCGATGCCGGACGGCATGAAGATCATGGCTTCGGTGAAGGCCAATGCCTACGGTCACGGCGCCGTCGAGACGGCTCGTGAAGCGGAAGCCTGCGGCATCGATTACCTGGGCGTCGCGTTCCTCGACGAAGCGATCCAATTGCGGAATGCCGGCATTCGCGCGCCGATCCTGGTGCTGGGCTATGTGCCTACAGCAGGCTATGCCGCGGCGCGCGAGCTCGATATCGCGGTCGCGCTGTTCCGCGCTGACGCGCTGGAGGCGGCAAGCGATTCCTGGCAGGACGGGATGAACCCGCTGAAGGTCCACATCAAGGTGGACACCGGCATGGGGCGGCTCGGCATTCGGCCGGATGAAGACGCGATCGGCTTCATCGAACGCACGCTTACTACACGCGGCGTGCAGGTCGAAGGGTTGTTCACGCACTATGCCAAGGCGGATGAGACGGATAAATCCTATACGAAGCTGCAATATGAACGATTCGCGGAGCTGAGCAGAGAGGTGCAGCGCCGCGGACTGCCGATCCCGGTCATTCACGCCGGTAACAGCGCGGCCGGCATCGATTCGCCCGAATGGACGGGCGGCATGCTGCGTCTCGGCATCAGCATGTACGGGCTGTACCCTTCCGCGGAGGTGAACCGGCAGCGCATCGCGCTCGAGCCGGTCATGACGATCAAGACCGAAGTTGTCATGACCAAGGATGCGCCTCCCGGCTGGGGGATCAGCTACGGCACACGGTATGTCACGCGCGATGTCGAGCGCATCGGGACGCTGCCCGTCGGCTATGCCGACGGTTTCAGCCGCATGCTGACCGGCAAGGCGGAAGCGCTCGTGCGCGGCGTTCGCGTGCCGGTGCTGGGCGCGATCTGCATGGATCAGTGCATGATCGCGCTGGATCCCGCTGCCGATGTGGGCGAAGGCGTGCCGGTGGAAGCCGGCGAAGAAGTCGTGCTGCTTGGCCGCCAAGGCAATACGCACATTACGGCTGACGATATCGCCGACCGGCTCGGCACGATTAACTATGAAGTGACCTGCATGCTCGCCGCGCGCGTACCGCGCGTCTATATGCGCGGAGGCAGCGCGGTCAGCGTGGTGAATCCCTTGCTCTAGGCAGCTGGAGGAGGATATTACCAGCGAAAATAGTGTGCGCGGAAAGAGGATTTATGCACCCTAGCCGCGAAATACTAGGCATGCCCCGAATATGCTCTTCCATGCAGCATATTCGCCATACGCCATGCATAGATATGGGTGTATATTTCATAAGGGTTAACGACATAATGAGTAATAGGTTTTTCTGGAAATGCTTGTGGAGGTGCGTCTTTGTTGGCCAATATACAGAATACCAAACGAATCATGATCAGCTTGCCGGATCACTTGCTTCAGGAAGTGGACGGCATCGTTGCACGCGAGAATTCCAATCGAAGCGAATTCATTCGCCAGGCCATGAAGCTGTACCTGATCGAACGGAAGAAGCGGCAGATTCGAGAATCGATGCAGCGCGGATATTTGGAGATGGCGAAGATCAACTTGAACATGGCCTCTGAAGCGTTCTTGGCGGAGGAAGAGGCTGACGGTACCCTCGGTCGTCTCGTAAGCGGGGTGTAGAGCGTGATCGTTAAACGCGGCGATGTGTTTTTCGCAGATTTGTCACCGGTCGTCGGATCGGAGCAGGGTGGAGTCCGTCCCGTGTTGGTCATACAGAACGACATCGGCAACCGCTTCAGCCCGACGGTGATCGTGGCAGCCATTACGGCTCAGATTCAGAAGGCCAAACTGCCTACGCATGTGGAGATTGACGCGGAGACGCATGGCTTCGATCGGGATTCCGTTATTCTGCTCGAGCAGATCCGCACGATCGATAAGCAGCGGCTCACCGATAAAATCACGCACCTGGACGACGAAACGATGCGCAAAGTGGACGACGCTTTGCAAATTAGCGTGGGACTAATCGATTTTTGAAATGGCATAACGGACGACGAGGGACCGGATTTTTTCCGGTCTTTTTTGCGTTGCATTGCATTCATGCTGACGCTAGTGGTGCCGCAAGTCGGAAATGGACGAGGGCGAATAGCCAAGCTCAGTGTCTAAAAGCGATTAACGAAGCAATTGCGCTAATAAGGGAGATGCATGCGCTATTTTCAGACCCTATCGCTCTTTCTAACTCATTAACGTATAGAATGCGCTAAATAACGAACTAATGTTCGCTATTTAGCGCATTCACGCCCATATGGCATCCATACGGAGCGAAGTCCCTTGAATTAGCGCATCTGGGTGCGTTAACAGCGAAGATGCTTCGCTAAAAGCTGGCCACACGTTCCCATGCATGATTCGATAGTCACCGAAACCGAATTGGAGCGAGAGCTGGTAACCGCCCACGCCGAACTTACTAGCCCACCGCGACCGAACCGCCCACGCCGAAGAATCCGCACGCCAGCGAACGAACAGCCTACCGCTCTCCGGCATCCCGATCCAATGTGTACATCCGCTGTTGACATTTAATGGCGGACGCCCTACAATGTAAACAGACATTTAAAACATACGTTTAAAACGTTTGTTTAGAGAGAAAAGGGAGAGATGACACGATGAAACAGGCACTGCAAGCTTTCATGAAACGCCCGACAACGCTGATCGGCATCGGGACTGCGCTGTTGTTCCAGCTTATATTCTCGGTTGTCTGGATGACGGGCTACGACGGGATCACGGATCGAACGGATCACCTGCGCATCGGCGTCGTGAACGAAGACCGGCAGTTAGGCGCGATGGTGGCAGCCAGCCTAGCTGAGCAGTTGCCAGTACAGGTGCAAGCCGTCGATGAGCTTGCCTCAGCGGAGCGCATGCTCGACGAACGCGAGCTGCAGATGGTCGTGCATATTCCGGCGGACTTCACGGCACGCGCACAATCGGCTGATCAGACGGCCGCGATTCGCTATACGATCAATGAGTCTAACGCGTCGTTGATCAAGAGCATGATGAGCGGTATAGCCGGACAGATTACCGCGACCGTTAATAAGCAAGCGATAGCAGGCGGCGCAGCGCAGATGCTAGCTGGTCTTGAGCTGCCGGAGCAGCAGGCGGAGCAGATGGCCGGAGCGTTGTCGGAGCGGGTCGCTTCGGCATTCACCTATACGAATCCCGTCCAAGGCGTGAACAATCAGATGGTGCCGATGATGATGGTGCTCGCTTCCTACGTCGGGGCGATGATTATGGGGATGAATCTGGAGCAGTCGAACATGGCTGCTGCAGCGCAGGCGGGACGCTGGCAGCGTTTCGGGGCGCGCATCATGATCAATCTCGTGGCGTCCATCGTCGTATCGCTGGCCGGCACGTCACTCGTCATGGCGCTGGGCGGCCAAGCAGAGAACGGATTTCTCGCGATGTGGGGCTTCCAGGCGCTATTTATCTTGACCTTCATGTTCGTATCGCAGCTGTTCCTGATCGTATTCGGCTTGGCCGGCATGCTGTTCAACATCATCCTATTGTCGGCGCAATTGGTCTCCTCGGGCGCCATGATGCCTCGCGAGCTGCTGTCCGACTTTTATAACGGGCTGAGCTGGTTCTTCCCGGCCACGTACGCGGTCGAGGGCAGCATGAATCTGTTGTTCGGAGGACCCGGCATCGGGGATGCGATCGTCGGGCTGCTGCTCGTGCTAGCCGCAGCCGTAGCGTTATCGGTCGTCGCGACGGCTGCGCGGAAGTCGACGAAGGGCGCGCCGGCCGGTGTGCCAGCCATGCAGGGGAGATA
This sequence comes from Bacillota bacterium, assembly GCA_023386495.1. Taxonomy (GTDB): domain Bacteria; phylum Bacillota; class Bacilli; order Paenibacillales; family Paenibacillaceae; genus Paenibacillus_I. The sequence goes on from JAEWJS010000030.1 coordinate 5,824, forward strand.
GAACAAGGGGCGGCGCTGCATAAGCCGCCCCTTGCTTCGTTCGCGATGTCGCGGCATAATGAGACAAGACAGTACGAGCGGACGGAGGGACTATTGATGGGGATCGGCGAACCTGACGTGAAGATGCGCATTCTGCTTGCGGCGAAGAAGCTTTTTGCCCGGCAGGGCTATGATGCGACAACGGTTAGGCAAATCTGCGAGGAAGCGGGCGTCAACGTGGCGCTGGTCTCTTATTACTACGGCGGCAAAGAGAACGTGTTCAATTCCCTGTTCGAAATCTTCCTCCCGAACGGGCGCATTCATGAGGTGGCTGCCGGCGAGATCGAAGATCCAGTCGAGAGCATGCGGACGTTGATTCGGGAGCTGACGGAATTCCGGCTGCGGGAGCCGGATATGGTGATCTTGCTGCAGCAGGAGATTATGTTCTCCACGCCGAGGATCAATGTGATCCAGCATTTCGCGTTCCCGATCTGGGTGTACTTGCGGAAAGTGCTGGAGACGGGGCGCGAGAGGGGGAATTTCCGCTTCCGCTCGCTCGACCATGCTTTTATGACGACGGTCGGCGCGATGCTGTATCAGAATAAGCTGAATTATTTCGGTCCGCTGCTGAGCGATGCGGATCGATATAACGACAATCTTGTCGAGGAACTGACGCGATTCATCCTCCAAGCGTTGGGTTGTTCGACACCACTTGCGGACAACTGACATAATTTTCTGTATATGGTATGGACAACATAATGAATCTCTGCTACACTATCCACTACAACGAACCTGCATACTTACTCATAGGAATGCATAGCAACGGAATATATCGAAGCGACGCGATGCGAAGAACGCATGCACTAGGCCTAAGGCCTGCTGCTGCGTTCTTTTTTTGTGCCGTATTGGGTTGCTCGGGGGAGGAAGCGAGCGTGAACAAGAAGCGAAACATGGCCGTGAGCATAGCGGCGGCCGCGCTGTCGGGAGCGCTGGTCTATGGGATTTACCAGCTGCAGCTTCGACAGATCGATTATCAGGAGACCGTGCAGGTGGCGGTACCTCTGCGTTTTATCGCGGCAGGCGAGCAGTTGACCGCGGATAACGTCGGGCTCAGGCCGATTACGAAGGCATCCTACATGCCGGAGATGATCGTCGATGCGAGGGAGGCGATCGGTCTCGAGACGGCAGTGCCGCTCGGGAAGGACGAGCCGATTCTGGAATGGAAAATCGATCGTTATCGGCTGCTGCCGGGAAGAGACGAGTCGACGTTCCAGATTCCGAAAGCGTACGTGCTGTCTGTCTCGAACGGGATCCGAGCCGGTGACCGCGTGCAGCTCTATCTCTCGAATCCAGCCGGGAGCGAGGGAGGAGCGGGAGGGATGTCCGGCAAGCTTTTCCCAGAGCCGGTGACCGTGGCCTCCGTGAAGAGTTCCTCGAATACCGAGATCGACGGTGTCGAACATTCGAATCTGATGTCGATGGCGAGCGGGGATCTGGAACGGATGTATGCGTCCAGACGGGATGCGAACGGCGTCATCGATGCCGTGAACTTGAACCTGACCGAGGCGCAATGGCTGCGCATCGATGAGTTGTGCAGGGACGGCAAGGCCAAGCTCGTCATCGCGTACAGCTCGGTTCCACTGTTGCCCGGGGGCTCGAGTGCCCAGGGGGTGACGGAGCCATGAGCCGCTCGCCGCTCGTGACTTTCATGGGGACGACACCGAATATCGGGACGACGGTGGCCGCTTACGCGACAGCCTGCCGCATGGCGGAGGGCAGCGGCATGCCTGTCGGCTACCTGTGCCTCAATCTGAAGTCTTCGAAGCTGCATCGGTATCTTCGCGTTGACAGGCCAGGATCCTCGCTGGACCGGATGCGCCCGGAGCTGCATGCGGCGACGTTAACGCCGGAGAAGCTGAAGCTTGCGGCGTACCGGCCGCCGGGGATGCCGAACCTGTACGTGCTGTTCGGCAATCTCATGAGGGATCAAGCCGAGTTCTACAGGCCGGAGGAGATCGAGCATCTGCTCGAAGCCGCGATGTCGGCGTTCCGAGTGACCGTGGCAGACGTCAGCGCTTATTGGGACAACGCGGCGACGATTACGGCCAATCGGCTGGCCGACAGCCGCATTGTCGTGACGACGCCTGCTCTGTCGCATTTTCAGGAGGATGGCAGACGCTGGCTCGCCGCTTCCTCCCCGTTGTTCGGCATTCCAGCGGATGCTTATGAAACCGTAATCGTAGAGCCGCCTTGGCGAAATGGAGGGTACTCGATGAAGGATGTACAGAAGGAGATCGGGCTAGCTTCAATAGGTGAACTTCGCGTGACGGAGCCGATGTTGGTCGGCCTGGACAATGGAAGCCTGCAGGAATGGCTGCGGGAGGACGAGCAGGGAAGGATGGCGATGCGCGGCCCTTCCGAGCGATTAATGGACCGTTACGGCGTCCGGTTCGGCGGACAGCTGGTACAGCGGCCATGGTATCGCAAGCTGTTGGCTCATCGGCAGGGAGCCGGATCGTAATGGCTGGCGTCGACATGGAGCGGGGAGAGGAGCGCGGCGAGCAAGGGCGCTTCTCGCCGGCGGAGTATTCCGCGAAGCTGCGGCTCGCGATGCCGGAAGTCGGCGCTGGCGCGGACGATTGGGACGGGGAGGCAGACGCGGACGGGGCACGCGCCTTCGCGAGGCTCGCCGAAGACATTCGGAATTATGTCGCGGCGCCGCTCGGGATGACCGAAGAGCAGCGAAGCAGCTACGGCGAACGGCTGAATAAGGCGGTGCTCGGATTTCCGAAGGAACGGGCGGAGCTGCTCGCGCTCATTACGGATCGGCTGATCCGCAAGCGGGTGCATCGGCTGCCGAACTATCGGCACCCGTACCAGACGCTGGCCGAAGCGCTGTTCGCGGAGGTGGTCGGGCTCAATGTGCTGGAGCTGGTGCTCGCGGACAAGGAGGAGCTTGAGGAAGTACAAGTCGTGGGCACGCGTATCTTCGAGGTGCGGGGCGGCGTTGCCCGCCCATCCGGGCAGCGCTTCGCGGATATCCGCGATGTAGAGCGCATCCAGCAGAATCTGGTGCTGTACAACAATGACCGCATCAATCCGCGCAAGCGCTGGGCGGAGGTGACGCTAAGCGACGGCTCCCGCGTCACGATGACGGGCTTCGGCTTCACGGCCGAGCCGACGCTGACCATCCGGTTCTACACGGTGAAGCGCTATGCGCTTGCGGCATTGTCCGGCTCGGCCTACCGGACAATGGACGAGGCCGTGCATCGCATGCTGCTCGCGATTCTGCGTGCAAGGCATAATCTCGTCGTCATCGGCCCAACGAATGCCGGCAAGACGCATCTCATCAAGGCGCTGCTCGGCGAGTTGCCTGACGAGGAGCGAATCGTCACGATCGAGGGGCGGTACGAGATGCGAATCGGCCAGACGTTCCCGAACAAGAACGTCATCGAATACGAGACGGACGAGGAGGATGCGCTGCATCGGCCGGTGCAGGCATTCAAGCTGGCGCTGCGCCAGTCGCCCCAGCGCATCGTGCATGCGGAGATTCGCGATGAGGACGCGAATATATATGTGCGGGCCTGCACTCGCGGGCATGCGGGCAGCATGACGACGGTGCATGCGAATGCATTGGAAGATGTGCCGGAGGCGATTACCGATATGTGTATGCTCGATGGCCGCGCGATGAATCCGGAGCGGCTTGCGAAGCGAATCACCTTATACGTGACGCAAGTAGGGATCGAGATGCGTCAAGTGAACGGCTATCGGCGCATCGTGCGGATCGGCCGCTTCGACTGGGTCGACGGAGCGGTTGCCGTGCGGGATTGGGCACTTTATTCTCCTGAGCGGGATGCATGGATCGTCGATCCGGAGGCGCCATGCTGAGCTGGACGATAGGCGTCACGCTGAGCGCGCTGTTCGTGCTGTTATTCGTCGCGCTGCAGCAGGTCTTGTCCCTGCAGAGCGGCCGCGCGAATGCGAGGTCGCGGCTTCGCTACCGGCGCGAGGAAGGCATACAGGTCAGATCCCGGCAGCTGCTCGGGCGATTCGCGAGTCCGGAGGGACATCTGGCCCTGCTGCTCGCCAGCGTCCGATGGCAGATTAGCCCGACGGCGTTCATTGTCCTTTCCCTTATACTGACGCTGACCGGCTTGGCCGGAGGCGCGCTTGCCGTGCAGAGCGTGAAGGGTGCCGCGTTGTCCGCACTGCTGCTCGGCGGCTTGCCTTATCTGTCGCTGCGATTCGTGCTTACCCAGCGGCAACTGCAGAGCAGGGTCGAATTCCTGCCGGCCGTCGAGCTGTTCTATCAGAGCTATCTGACCACCGGCGGCAAGCAGGTTCGGATCGCGCTCGGGAGAACGGTGGAGGAGAAGCGGCTGATGGGACCGCTGCAGCCCGTGTTCGAGCAACTGTACCTGAATCTATCGGTCAAGGGTGACGATGAGGCCAGCTTGCGAATATTCGTCGCCGCGCTCGGTCATCTGTGGGGCGAATACTTCGCGAACCTGCTGCGCGTGGCGCTTGCCGAGGGCTATTCAATCGAGAGCAACCTGAAGGCGCTGATCGGAGATATGCGGCAAGCGCAGCGATCGGACCAGATCGAGCGCAACCGGCTGCTCGAGATCCGGCTGGCGAATTTCTCGCCGGTGCTGTTCCTCGCGCTGTTCCTCGGCATTAACTTCCACTACAACCCGGAGGGCTCTTACCTGTACTACCTCGCTGATCCGAAGGGACGCGATATGCTGCTCAATGCGGCTGCGTTGATTTTTGCTTCATTCCTCATGGGCATCTATTTATCGCGGCGGCGCATGTAATCGGCCGAGACTCGGGCTGGTCGAACGGAGGTGAACGGAAATGAGCGAGATGTCGATGCGCTGGGTCATCGGCAGCGTGCTGGCAGGTCAATATGTGTTGGGGTTCATTGCGTTTCGGCTGCTGCTGCGAACGCTGCTGCACAGGCGCCCAAGGTGGATGCACCTTCCATACGACGAGAATCGTCGCGCTTCCCCGCCCGCATGGCTGCAGCGGGCAGCGATGGTGAAGCAGGGGAGCAGCTCGTATCGGGAGCGTGAAGCGCTGCTCGCAGGCTGCGGCTTCACTGCGGACCCGGCATGGTACATGCTAGCGCGTACCGGATGGCTGGCGCTGGGTGCGGCGACCGCTTGTATCGGTGCGGCGTACCCGCAGCTCGCGTCAGGGGCCGTCTCGTGGCTGCCGGGTATGCCATCCTTCGCGCTGCCTGCTGCAGGTGCAATCGCGTCGCTGCTGGCACTGTGGGATAAGCCGTTCCTAGAAGGGATCCGCAAGCAGCGCGCGGAGCGAATCATGAAGGAGATCTATATCGTAAGCCAGCAACTGCTGTATTACGCCGGGGCGTCGCTGCACTTGCATGTGAAGCTGTCCCGCTGCCTGCCGTACACGCGTACGATACGCGGCGATCTTGAGCGCATGTTGGGCGAATGGTATCACGACGCGGAATCGGCGATCGCGCGGTTCAAGCTGCGGGTCGGGACCGCGGAGGGCGCAAGCTTCACCGAGACGATCGAGGCGCTGCGCTTGCACGAGCATGAAGCGTACTACGATCTGCTGCGCGAGCGTCTGGCGGATTACAAGGCGAAGCTGGAGCTCGCAAAGGACAGCCGCAAGGAGTCGGCCTCCTATGTGCTGTTCGTGCTGGCCGGCGTCCCGATTCTGTACATGTTCCAGATTTTTATCTACCCCTGGGTGCAAGAGGCCCAGAAGCTGTTCCAGTCGTTGAACACTTAAAGAGGTACTCATCGTATTAACTAACCATCGAAACGGAGGAATGAATGATGCGCAATATTCTGATGACTGTCATGCTGCTGGTCGTCGTCGTACTGTTATTCAACGGCATTATCGCACAAGACTCGACGGGCACGCAGGCACAGATCGAAACGCAAGGATCGAGCGCCAACACGCGGATCGGCGCCTTGAATCCGTGATTGGGCAAGGGGGCGGTTAGGATGCGTTCGATTCTAATGGCGCTGCTGCTGCTCGTGACGGCGATCGTGCTCTATACGGCGATTGCGGAAGGCGATGCGGGTACATTGTCCCTCATGGAGCGATCCGCCGGGGCGATGAGCGATTCCATCCGGAGGCTGGACCCATGAAGCAACTGCTTGTCTTCATTTTATTGGCGGCGACGCTATGCTGGCTCATGTTCTCGCCGATCTACAAGCATGTGCTGATCGTGCGGCAAGCGGTGCTCCAGAAGGAAGTCGACTATCTGCTCGAGATTGGGGCGAACGGCGACCACGGTTACATCAGCGGCGCGATGACGGCGGAATCGAGCTTGCGGCTGAGCCGATTCGGCATGCAGCCGGATGCGCTCGTATATGAAGTGTCTTCGACGAGCGGCGCTTCCGCGACGAACCCTTCAGCACCGCTGCCGCGCGGGGTCGGGCTGCAGCTGACAATCCATTACCCGTACGAGAGATTGTTCGAGATTGACCGCTTGATCGGGCTGACGCCGCCCGATCCGAATGCGCAGATGAGTGCATTCGGGCTGAAAATGAGCGAATATGTACCGTAATGCGAGAGAGGCGGCAAGTGTTGCCAATATCAATTTGCAATGGCAGGTGATGAAGCGTACGCACGTTGGGGGTAGGATCGAAGGAAAGGGGGGAATTAAGGAAGCATGTACAAGCTGCTGCTGTTCACGCTGCTGGCTGTCGTGTGGATGATGCTGCAGACGCTGCAAATCGATGAGGAGTTGGCGATCCGCACGCTGTTCGCGAGCAAGCAGGCAGTCAACCGCGCGGCACATGCGGCAGCGCAACAGCTTGATGCGGCGGCGCTGGCCGACGGCATCGCGCGCATCGACGAACCGGCAGCGGCAGCAGCAGCGATGACGTATCTGCGCGCGAATCTGCGCATCGACGAAGCGGGCGAGCCGCTCCCCGGCTCGCGGCTGCGCGAGCCTGTCGAGGTGCTCGCGCTCGAGATCGTGAACGCGGAGGCGTCGTTCCCGTATACGTACAGACTCGATGCCTACGAATACGAGGTAACATTGGAGCGCCCGGGCGTCATTCTAATCGTGCGTATTCGCAACGCGCGGACGTTCACGATGCTGGAGCCGATCGAGTGGCAGGTCAAAGGGGCGGCGGAGACGGTGTATTGATTGCTAAGATGTAAGGCGGTGATGGTCGCCTGCTTATGCAGGCGGCTTTATTTGCTATTATTGGGAGAGCAGAATTCACAATGGGATGCGGGATCTGGTAACATTGAAGTCATCTCATGTTAGCCCGTAATCGTTCCCATAACTTCTATTCCGGGGAGGTCCATCATGACAGAAGCATTGCCACAGGAACAATCGGCTGCTCGAATCGGGCGCCTACAATCTGCGCTGCAGGCGCAAGGCTGGGACGGACTGCTTGCCACGCAGAATACCGATATTTATTACCTGACAGGCTCGATGCAGACGGGGTATGTCTATGTACCCGCATCGGGCGAACCGACCTTCTACGTTCGGCGCAGCGTGGCGAGAGCGCGACGTGAATCGCATGTACGTACGGTCGAGCTCGGCTCATTCCGGTCGTTCGGGGCGACGCTCGCAGCGGACTATCCACCGCTTGTTACAGATTCGCCCGCGAAAATCGCAACACCGCTCGATACGCTGCCTGCGCAGACGTACCTCAAGCTTGCGGAGCTTCTCGAGAGCAGCCACGCCGTAATCGTGGATGGCTCTTCGCTCCTGAGAACTGTCCGCATGATCAAGTCGCCATGGGAGCTGGATCGCATCTCCGCTGCTGCGCAGGCTGCGGCCGAGGCGCTCGAGGCTGCGCTCCCGCAGCTGCAGGAAGGGATATCCGAGCTCGATTGGCTGGCAGCATACGAATATGAGATTCGCCGCCGCGGCCACATCGGCGTCATGCGGATGCGCGCCTACAATCAGGAGGTGCTGACCGGCATGGTCGGCTCCGGCGAGGCAGCGGCGGAGCCGACGTACTTCGATGGGCCGGCCGGCGGCAGAGGACTCGGGCCGTTCGCGCCGCAGAGCGCCAGCCGCAAGCGGTTCGCGCGCAATGAGCCGATTCTGATCGACATCGGCTGCTGTATCGATGGGTATATTATCGATCAGACGCGGACGGCAGTCATCGGCGAGCTATCGCAGCCGCTTCGCGATGCGTACGCCGTAGCGGAACGCATCATGCGCCGAACGGAGCAATTGCTGGTGCCCGGGAATCCTGCGGAGCTGCTGTACGAAGAGGCGGTTCGTATGGCGGCGGATGCCGGCCTTAAGGAGCATTTCATGGGTTTCGGCGCTGATCAAGTGCGCTTCCTTGGCCACGGGATCGGCATGGAAGTGGACGAATGGCCGGTATTGGCGAAGGGGTTTCGCACGCCGCTTGAGCCGGGTATGGTGATCGCGGTCGAGCCGAAATTTACTTTTCCGGGCATCGGCGTTGTCGGTATCGAGAACAGCTACGCGATTACCGATGCAGGCGTTCCACGCCAGCTGACGCAATCGCCGGAGCAGCTCATTATTATGCCATAGCTTAATCTGAACAGGCCGGAATGTCGCAACTGACAGCGCCGGCTTTTCTTCTATCGACTAAAAAATTACTGTAGGTCAATGAACGTTTCCTGCCACATAGACGTCATACTAACGATTCAGACAAATAGAGGGGGCTGCAGCACGTGGCGCAGGCCGACGAGATGCTGTGGAAGCAAGCACGGAAGGACAGCGGCGCAATGGCCGCCTTGCTTCAGCAACACTACGCATTCTTACACAAATACATGCTGAAGGTAACGATGAACCGCACGCTTGCCGAGGACCTCGTGCAGGATACGATGGTGAAGGCGATCGAGAATATCGGCACGTATCAGGGACGATCGAAGTTCTCGACCTGGCTGATCTCGATCGCGACGCGGCTCTACCTGGATCGGCTTCGCCGCCTCAAGCGGGAGAAGCGTTGGCAGGAGAACGAACAGGCGCAGGCGCTTCGGGCGTTGAAGTTCGAAGCGATGTCGACAGGCAGCGAATGGCCGGATGCGGCCGAAGCGCTAGCCGAGCTGGAGGACGATGTCCGGCTGCCGATCCTGCTGAAGTATTATTACGGCTACACCGTGGATGAGATCGCCGGCTGGATGGATATTCCGTCCGGAACGGTGAAGTCCCGCATTCACAACGGACTTAAGAAGCTGCGAAAGGAGCTGACCGCAGATGAAGCAACGAATAGATAACAAGAATAGGCCGGAGGAAGAGGAAGTAGAGCTAGCCGGCTGGCTAACGGAGGACATGCAGCGCTTCGACGCCGCGTTCGAACCGGACACGCCGACCTTGGAGCAGCTGACAGCCTTCGTGGACGCGACACGCAAGGAGTCGAAGAGCAAGCTGTGGCGCGATCTTGCGCTGTTATGGGCGACCGGGTGCGTCGCGCTCGGCGGCATGGCGCTTGCATGGCTGGACGATGTTCTCTGGATCGTGGGCATTCAAGCGATCGGCGCGGTCGGCGGCGTGGCCTATCTGTGCGGCATGCTCGCAAGACGATCCGGCAAGGGGTTGAAGGGCAAATGGACGAACTGACACTTGAGCGTGAGCTGAGCGAGCTGCGAGACGTGCCGGTCTGGCTCTGGATCGTGATCGCGATCGCGCTGCTCATCCAGTCGACATGTCTGTTCATCGATGCGAGGAAGCATGGTCGGTATCCGTGGTTCTGGGGAATATGGGGATTGTTCAGCATTCCGCTGCCGACAATCTTGTACCTGCTGATATACCGCGTGAATTGGCCAACGAATAAGAAGAAGCCTAGGGGGTAGACAACCATGATTGACATTCAAGCCTTAGACGGCAAGCTGCTCGCGATCGTGGCGCCGATTATCGTCATTAACCTGATCCTCATCATTACGGCGCTCGTTGCGTGTATTCGGGCAGAGGAGACACGCGGTCCGAAATGGATGTGGGCGCTGATCATTATTTTCATCAATCTGCTCGGTCCGATCCTCTTCTTCCTGCTGGGAAGGAGGTCTTCGTAGACAGATGGCACTTGTACGGGTGGAAAAGCTAACGAAGACCTTCGGCACGACGCAAGCCGTCAAGCCGCTGAGCTTCACGATCGGGGAAGGCCGGTGCGTAGCGCTGCTAGGGCCGAACGGCGCAGGCAAAACAACGACGATCCGCATGCTCACCGGGCTGCTGGAGCCGACCTCCGGATCGATTATCTTCGACGAGACCGATCGCGGCGATACGCGCGGGCGAATCGGCTACCTGCCGCAGACGCCGCCGGCGTACGGATGGATGACGGGCATGGAATTCCTCGTCCATTGCGCGCGCCTATGCGGCATGCACGCCAAGGCAGCCAGAGAAGCAGCCGTCACGCTGCTCGAGCGCGTCGGCATCGCCCATGCTGCCAAGCGCCGGATCAGCGGGTATTCCGGCGGCATGAAGCAGCGTCTCGGCCTCGCGCAGGCGCTCATTCATAAGCCGAAGCTGATCGTGCTGGACGAGCCGGTGTCGGCGCTGGATCCCGTGGGACGGCGCGAAGTGCTGGAGCTGCTGCGCGAGCTGAAGCGGGAGACGACGGTGCTCTTCTCGACGCATGTGCTCCACGACGCGGAAGAGCTCTGCGACGATATCATCATCGTCACGGCCGGCTCAATTGCGCTGCAGGGCGCGCTGTCGGATATCCGGCAGCAGCATCAGAAGCCGGTGATCACGGTCGATACGGACGGCCAGCAGGAATCGATGCAATTCCTGAAGGCATGGGCTTCGCACGGCGCCGTCAGCAATGGCGGTTATGTACAAGAGACGACGTTCGGCACGCATGGCATTCGCGTGGTCGTAAGCGATCTGGAGCGGGCGCGGCAGCAATTGCTGGCTGGTCTCGCAGAGGCGAATATCGGCGTGAGGCGGATCGAGATCGGCCATACGTCCCTTGAAGACATGTTCATGAAGGTGGTGTCCGCAACATGACGCAGTCGCAGCACAGCTACAGCGCCTCGAGTTGGACGAAATGGCAGGTGCTTGTCGGCAAGGAATGCCTGGAGATGGTCCGCAGTTATAAGCTGGTGTGGGTACCGATCGTCTTCATTCTGCTTGGCGTCATGCAGCCGGTGACTTCCTACTTCCTGCCGGAGATTCTAGCAAGCGCAGGAAGTCTGCCAGAGGGAGCGGTCATCGACATTCCGCTGCCGAGCGGCGCGGAGGTACTGAGCCAAACTTTGCAGCAATATAATACGTTAGGACTACTGATCGTCGCGCTTTCCTTCATGTCTGCGATCTCGGGGGAGCGGAGCAGCGGGACGGCGGCGCTGATGCTGGTGAAGCCGATCTCGCATGCCGCATTCGTCACGAGCAAATGGGCGGCCATGGCGGCGCTGATCCTGGCGTCGTTCGCGCTCGGCTACCTCGGTGCATGGTACTATACGATGCTATTGATCGGTTCAGTCGATGCCGGGCTCGTCTTCGGCAGCCTGCTGATCTATGGGCTCTGGCTCATCTTCATCGGGACGTTGACCCTGCTGTTCAGCTCGCTGTTCAAGAGCGGTGCGCCGGCAGCGTTCGCGGCGCTCGGCTCAGCCGCCGTGCTGACGATCGCAAGCTCGCTGTGGAGCGGTGCGCTCGCCTGGAGTCCCAGCATGCTAGCCGGCCGCGCGTATTCGCTGCTGCAATCCGGCCATGTCGATGCGGCACTGTGGCCGGGCATCGGCGTGACGGCAGTCGCGATCGCAGCGGCGCTGGCGGCAGCTTCCGTCCTGCTCAAGAAGCGGCTGTCGCACGACTGATCGACCTCGCCTACGCCGCCTCGACACCGATTGACGACCGGCTTCGACAGCTTGCTCCGAAACTTCGATTTGCACCCGACTCTATTTTTTTGTAGGATAGACTTAATAAGTCTGCTAGACTTCTTACAGTGCGAGTTCAAAGGGCCGGTTGTCAGCGCCGAGAAGGTTGGACG
>JAEWJS010000047.1 GCA_023386495.1 Bacillota bacterium
GATAGGATCCATGCATTCATTCGCGACAGCAGTTATCTGGATGAAGCGCTGCTGTTAAAATCGAGGTTGTGAAGGAGGTTGCGCAATGTTCATCGTTAACGTGGAAGGGGCAATATTTCGCGGGGATCGGTGGTTGGTCGTGAAGCGAAGCGCGCAAGAATCGCATGCTGCCGGCACGCTGGCGCTCGTCGGCGGCAAAGTCGAGGATGAGGGCAGTTCCGAAGACATTCTAGAGCGAACGCTAATCCGTGAGATCGACGAAGAAGTAGGCATACGCGTGAAAGAGCAGCTTTACTATGTCAGAAGCACGTCATTTACGATAGATGATGGCCGTCCTGTCATAGATGTCGTCTTCCTATGTGAATATGCAAGTGGAGACGCGTGGAACAAGAGTCCGGATGAAGTGGATGGAGTGTTCTGGATGACCTATGAAGAGATCATGAGCGATCCGAATTCGCCGGTGTGGCTTAGCGATAATGTGAGAGAAGCGGAAGCCATTCGTCAGGGGTTGGATCTACGATGATTCGCGGCGTAATAATCGAAGGCTTATCGACTGCAGGGAAAACGTCTGTATTCACAGCTATCAGGAATATACATAGTCGTAGAAGCGACGCCGAGCGAACGGTGATCGCGATTAGTGAGCATTATTCGCAAGTTTTGCATTCGTATCATGGTGAGCTAAGGTCGATGAACAAGGACGAACATATTCAGCTCTTGAACGGCCACGTGCAATATCTTGAACAACAGTGCAACTGGATTGAATCACTGGGCCATTCGAAGCGATCGAACGGAATCTTCTACTTGCTTGAGCGATTTCATCTGAATCATCGTGCTGCATTCGAGAATGATGCAGAGATTGAACGAATGGAAGAACGATTGCTTATGCTGAATCCACGTTGTGTACTATTGACCTTGTCTCCCCATGCCGTGGAATCCAGGTATATCGAGAGCCGCGGCGAAGCGTGGAAGTCTTATGCGATGAACGGTCACGCTTCAATAGCTGATGCGTGCGAGAGTTTCTTGGCGACTCAAGAGAGAATGCGTGCCTGCGCAAGGAAGTCGCTTATCCCTACAATTGAGATTAATACGGATGATGGGGATTGGGGGGCTTACGCGAGCGCAATTCTAGGAGAATAGTTGAGCGTTCGATTCTATTTAGTAGACGAGATCTATCTGTGGTAATATTTGCCTAACGATATTATTTCATTCACAGAGAGAGGGGTAAGGTTAGTTCATGAATACGAATAATCCTGCGGGCTTCTGGATTCGATTGCTCGCCTTGATTCTTGATGCAGTTATCATTGCCATTCCGCTCACGATCATCTCGCTAGTCATCCCAGGGGATTCACAAGACGAATATATTACGGATATTCTGTCGTTCTTGTATACGCTGCTGACACCGGTGTTCTGGAACGGCTACACGATTGGCAAGCGAATCTGCGGGATCCGCATCGTCAAAGTCAGCGACGGACAGGGGCCAGGCCTCGGCACGATGCTGTTGCGCAACGTGTTGGCGGGCATCATCTACGTCGTAACGCTCGGCATCGCCGTAATTGTAAGTGCTGTAATGGTCGCTGCGCGCGAAGACAAACGTTCGCTGCATGATTTCATAGCCGGAACGGAAGTTGTGTATGAGAGGCTTTAATACATATTTTTCATTAGGCCGTATCCTTTAACGGAAAATGATCGTTAATTAGACTGTGGTTCAACGAGAGCCTATATATTCCATCATTCGAGGAGGATTCATCATGGCACAAATCGCAGCGCGAGTAAGCGGCATATTCATTCCCGTAACAGACATGCAACGCTCGACGGAGTGGTACCTGAACGTATTCGATCTAGAGGTCATCTCATTAGATGACATGTGTACCGGGCTAAAGTTCCCGAACGCGGAAACCATCGTCAATCTCTGGAAGGTTGCGAAGAAGCAGCCGGTCGACTTCGATGCAGGATCCTACAGGATCTGCTATTTCAACTTCGAATCGTACGACATTCTTGCATCTCGCGAATCGCTCCAAGAGAAGGGCGTTCAGATCAGTGAGCTTAACGATCACGGTTCCATCCGATTCTTCGATTGCTACGATCCGGACGGCAATGCGATCAGCATCGTGGAAGAGATGCCATCATCGCCTTACTACGAGCATAAGCAGCGTGTTCGCAACCAGTCGTAATGCGGGAGTCGCATGACGACGGACAAGATTATGAGCGCTTCGCAGAAGCATGCATGTTACATGAATCGACGCTTAGACGTTATTGCCAGATCAAGACCGGTTCCTCATGGGATGCCGAAGACTTGCTGCAGGATACGTTAGTCAAAGCCTTCCGCTGGCATACCCAGCATCCGGACAGGGAGATCACGAGAACCGTTCTGTTCCGGATTGCTGCCAATGCATGGATCGATCTGTGCCGGGCAAGAAGTCGGAGCGTGCAGGCCTACGAATTGGACGAGCAGATGCTCGTCTCCTACACCGATTGGCATGTATCCGATGTTCGCGAGGCATTGGAGTTGCTGGCGGATCATCTCGAACCGAGACAAGTGGTGCTTGTTCTATTGCATGATGTGTTCGGGTTCACCGCATCAGAGACTGCGAGCATGTTCGCGCTAAGCGAAGGAGCGGTTAAGGCCGCTCTCCACCGTGCCAGGCAGCGGTTGAAGCAGGCTGCGGATCGTCATCCGGAGAGCTGGAGCGAATCGCAGCCTGTTGTTAGGAGAGGTCTTCCGCTCGAAGTATTCGAATCGTTCGTCGCGGCATTTCGCAGGGCAGACCCGGCTGCAATCGTCGACTCTTATAAGACGATGGTCGCGGCAGGAGCGCAGATCGATTCGCTGTCTTTCCGCGGCTCAATCCTTTACTTCACCTTTAAAGATCCGGACGGAAATACGCTGATGATCACCGGTAAAGCAAAAACGCCAATATGCCGTAGGAAGTGACGCGTTGAAACAATTCATAGAGGTTCGAGGCGCAAGGCATCACAATTTACAGAACATCGATGTGAACATCCCGCGCGATAAACTTACCGTTATTACAGGCGTAAGCGGATCAGGCAAATCCTCGCTTGCCTTCGACGTCATCTACGGCGAGGGACAGAGAAGGCTGCTGGAGTCGCTGTCTGCCTTCGCGAAAAGCCGGGTTCAACAGCCGCGGAAGCCTGACGTCGATTTTGTATTCGGACTATCTCCCGTCGTTGCGATCGAGCAGAAGAAGGGATCTGCCAATCCGCGCTCGACCGTCGGAACGATGACGGATATTAACGATTACGTGCGATTGCTGTACGCAGCTTGCGGGGAAGCCCATTGCCCATATTGCGGCACGCAGATCCCTGTGCACTCGCTAGCGCATATCGCCGAACGAATCGACGGACTGCCTGTCGGCACGCAGGTCATCCTATCGACTCCAATCTCGACGACGGACGGTGCAGATGCAGAAATCTTGTTGGACGATCTTCGCCGCAAGGGCGGCCGAAGCGTCAGAATCAACGGGCAAATGCATTCGCTGGACGATAAGCTGGCATTCGATGAAGATGCGGCATACAGCGTTGAGGCCGTATCGGAACCGCTATCGATTCGACCGGACATGTCCGAGGCGTTAACGGCCGTCCTTGAGAGCATCATGACGATTGGCGGAGACGGCTATGTCCAGCTCGATCTTGCAGGCGAGGAAGAGAACGGCGGCGAGCTCCGATCGTTCTTCGAAGGTCTGGGCTGCCCGGCGCATCGCCTGATCATGGGTGAGCTGCAGACGTCCCATTTTTCGTTCAACAATCCTGACAGCGCTTGCATAACCTGCGGGGGCATCGGGATGTTCATGCGCGCCGATCCGAAGCTTCTCGTCCGCAATCCCGATAAGAGCATGAACAAAGGCGCATTCGATCCGCAGTTGTTCAATCCCTCGGGAACAACGACTTGGCGTTGGCTTATGTTCTACAATCTGGCAAGACACTACGGGTTCAGTCTCGACACGCCGTTCAAGGATCTGCCCGAACACGCATCAGACATGCTGCTTCACGGAACGCGCGGGGAGCGGATACCGCTCTTGCTTCCCGAGGATGCGCAGCCTGCCTTGGACAAGTATGCCGGACAGTCAGCCGGATTCATCGGGTATGTCAGTCAAGTGAACCGGGCTTATAAACAGTATCTGAAGCGGCCAGCCAAGACATGGGAAGACGAATTCTACGGCCGTATCATGGCGGAAACCGTGTGTCCCGACTGCGAAGGCAAGAAGCTGCGCCCACAGCGCTTATGCGTGACCGTGGGAGGCTTGGACATCTATGATTTCAGCATCATGCCGATCAAGGAGCTTGAGCCGTTCCTTCAGGCGCTCTCGCTCTCGCCGGGTAAGGAACAAGCAGGCCGGCAAATCGCGGATGAAATCAGGAAACGACTGTCTTTATTGATTGATGTCGGCCTTGGATATCTCAATCTAGGAAGAAGATCGGACACGATATCGGGCGGCGAAGCGCAGCGATTGCGGCTCTCCACGCAGATCAGCTCCGGCTTGATGGGCATGCTGTACGTGCTGGATGAACCCAGCATCGGTCTTCATGCGCGGGACACGGCACGCATCATCCATACCTTGAAGAATCTACGCGATATCGGCAACACGATTATCGTCGTAGAGCATGACCCGGAGACGATTCGCAGCGCCGATCATATTATCGAGGTCGGTCCCGGAGCAGGCACGAGAGGCGGGACGATCGTCAGCGAAGGGTCAGTCGATGAGCTGTGCCGCAATGCGGCGTCCGTGACCGGCGCGTTCCTGTCCGGCGCCAGAGCAATTCCCGTCCCGCAGCAGCGTCGCAAGCCGAGCGGTCGAGTGTTGAGCATTGTAGGCGCAAGGGCCAACAACTTACGCAATATCGATCTTGACATTCCGCTTCAAGTGTTCGTGTGCGTGACCGGCGTGTCCGGATCCGGCAAGAGCTCGCTTATTAACGATATCGTGTATAAGAAGCTGCATGCCATGCTGCACAATCCGCGTGTCGTGCCGGGCGAGCATGATGCGATCTTAGGCCACGAGCATCTGAATGCCGTCATCCATATCGATCAATCGCCGATCGGGCGGAGCACGCGTTCGAATCCGGCGACGTACGTCGGGATATTCGACCGCATCCGCGAATGCTACGCAGATACCGAGGCGGCCGCGGATGCCGGACTGACCAAGATCGACTTCAGCTTCAACAATAAGAACGGCGGACGATGCGAGGTGTGCGAAGGAGAGGGAATCGTCACCACAGAGCTGCAATTCATGCCTGACGTGGAATCGCCGTGTCCAGCATGCAAGGGAGCACGATTCAGCAAGCGCGTGCTGGATGTTAGGATCAACGGCATGAATATCGCCGATGTCCTTGACATGAGCATTGAGGAAGCCGTGGCGTTTCTTGCCGACCGTCCCTATATCCTGCACAAGCTTACGATCATGAATCGACTAGGATTGGGCTACTTGAGATTAGGACAATCCTCGACTACGTTGTCCGGCGGCGAAGCGCAGCGCGTCAAGCTGGCTTCGGAGCTGGGCAAAATCAAGCGAGGCGCGCACAACTTATATATGCTGGACGAGCCGACGACCGGCTTGCACCTGCAAGATATTCAGAACTTAATCGATTGTCTCGACCAGCTCGTGAACGCCGGACATTCCGTGCTGGTCATCGAGCATCACTTGGAACTGATTAAGGTCGCGGATTATATCATCGACATGGGGCCTGAGGGCGGAAACGGCGGAGGCATGGTCGTCGCGCAAGGAACGCCGGAGGAAATATGCGCGATACCGGGCTCCCATACGGGGCGGTTCCTGAGTGAAATTCTATATGCGAACACTACGATTTAACCGTTGACATTAAAGTAACTTTAAGGTGTAAGATTGAGGTGATTGTAGTATCCCAATAATTGGAGGTTCAAGTATGAAACAACCTAGCTTTACTTTTGATGGAGGATTTATTATGGTGCCGACGGAACGGTTCCAGGAAGGTGTAGAATGGTACAAGCAACATATGGGTTGGGAATTGATCGACACAGCCTTTAGCCCCGTAGGAATGAAAGCGTTCTTTCGTCTGCCGGCCGGGGGCCAAGTGAATCTAAAGTCATTCGAACTGGATCACGAACACTTCACGCCGGAAGGCTATGAGGAAGGCCATGTTCGATTCTGTTTCCGAACAGCTAACCTTGAGGAAGCTGCCGCTTATTTCCGGGGAGAAGGAATCGACTGCTCGGATCCGGTCTTATTGCCGGACGGCCATTATGCAGCCGATTTGACCGCTTTTGCGGGAATCCGGCTCACATTGGTCGAGGATCGGGAATATGAAGGCAAATACCCGGGATCGCGAGCCATCAGCTATGCCTCGAAACCGCTGTGGCTTGGCGTTCGCGACTTGGAGGCATCAGCGGAATGGTACGGCCGAATACTCGGGTTGAAGCGCGCAGAGATTAGCTTCCACAATCAAGGCTTCTCGCTTCTCGGCGAGCAGGACGGGGGCTGGGATTACGTATGGCTCGAGCAGATTCGGCAGACGGGTCCGGTCGTTCGGTCGAACCCCGGTGCCCGTATGTATTTCGTGATTCGGGACAGAGATGCATTCTTCGATACGAGACGCTGGTTGATTGAACAAGGAGTCGAAGCGACCGAGCCGGTCGGTGACCGTTGGACGGGCTTTCATTTTCATGACCCGGACGGCAATCGGCTGAATGTATGGAATTATTATTAATCAATGCCGAGTCGAGGGTGAGCTATGGATCAAGCGATGACGATTCAACAATTCTCGAACAGGACCGGCTTACCCGCAAGTACGCTTCGTTACTATGAGAAGGAGCGGTTGATAGAGCCGCACATCCGAGGGGCGAACGGGTATAGGCTCTACACGGAAGAGCAGATTCCCATCGCGCTAACGATCCATTCGCTTCGACTGTCGGATGTCGGCTTGCGTGACATTCGTTCATTCTTGGAATGCGGCGAACGGGAGCGTGAGGGGTGGCTGCGCAAATGGCGGGAAGAAATCGACGCCAAACTATCGGCTATGCACATCGCCAGGCAGTATTTGCATGGCATCGATGCGGATGATCAGACTGTCAGGTTGGTCAAGTGGGAGTATTCTGTACAGTTCGTATGGTACCCTGTAACCGTCGATCGGGTTATGTTTCCTTATGCTGAGGCGATCAAGGATACGGCATCGTTATGCTATCGCCAATTCGGTGTTCAACCTAATGAGGCCTATGTGCGAACGATTTCCGCTGATCGAGCATCCATGACCGGAAACATCGGATACCGATTGCCTGAGGGGATAAGTATGAATAGGAGCACGGATGAGGATTTCATGCTTCAGGAGCATCCTCCCGCATTGTTCGTAACGCTGGAATGCATGGCTTCGGATGCATTCGTCTGCTTCAACCTTATGCTGCTTATTCACAAGTTCGGCTTCGAGCCAACCGGCCTGAAGCTGGAACGGTACAGGTTGAATAACCTTTCGCAGTATCAATGGATGATTCCCGTTCTGCATATATAAGCCTAATCTCAGAGTAGAGGAAGTCGCGAATGGATCATATTCGAGTTACCGGTGCCACGATACATAATCTGAAGAACGTCGACGTCTCTATCCCTAAGGGAATGCTGACCGTCTTGACCGGCGTCAGCGGCTCTGGCAAATCGAGTCTCGCATTCGACATCTTGTTCGAAGAAGGGCGCAAACGTTACCTCCATGCGATCGGCATGCAGAACGAGGGGCAATCCCAAGCAAGCGACGTGAAGTTCACGAGTATACGCGGACTGCCCCCAGCCATCGCAGTCGAGCAGCGAACGATCCGTCAATCGAATCCGCGAAGTATTGTCGGTACCCGGACGAAACTTCTTGACGCAGTGAAATGGCTTTACGCATTGGAGGGCGTTGATTCTCAGGGGTTAAAATGTCGAATGCCCGTTGAGACCTTTTCATTCTATCATCTGGAGGGTCTATGTCCGGCTTGCGAGGGAAGAGGCTATCATATCTTTCTCGATGAGAAACGCGTTGTCCGCGATCCCCGTAAGAGGCTCGAACAAATCTGCATCGAGGGTCGGGATTTCGGCAAACAATTGGTGAAGCACCTGCCGGTGTTTGCCGAATTGTGCGGCCATTCCGATTGGAAGAAGCTAACCTTCAATCAATTATCGGAGGAAGAGCAGTTCGTATTTCTGCATGGCAACGAGCGATTTATCGGCTATATACCATTTATTCGGACGAAATTGACGACGCCTAAGCGGAAAGTGTTATTCGAGCATCTCTTCGCCGGCCGCAGGACGTGCGAGTCGTGCGACGGCTACAGGCTGGGAGTTGCTGCACGCAGCGTATTTTTATCGGGCCGGCACATCGGTCAGCTTAACGTTATGCCGATCGCAGCGCTCGGTGCTTTTATGAATTCGCTTCAATTCGAAGGGATGTCTACAGAAGGCAAACGCCTGGTCGATCAAATCTTGTGGAAAATCGGGCTGATCGAAGAGGTCGGACTCTCCTATCTTTCGATGATTCGGACGATCCCGACGCTTAGCGGCGGCGAATTGCAAAGGCTGTTTCTCATGCACCATCTGCAATCGGAATTCGACTCGCTGCTATATATCTTCGATGAGCCTACTGCTGGCCTGCATGAATCGGAAAAACGAGCGCTAATCGACAAAATGCGAACACTGACTGCAGCCGGCAATACAGTCATCGTCGTTGAGCATGATAGCGGCGTCATTCGATCCGCAGATTATGTCATCGAGATGGGACCCGGTGCAGGTGTTCATGGCGGAACCGTGCGCTACGAGGGCAGACCAGATGGATTGGAGGCCTGCGATGGCTCCGTTCTCGGTCCGTATCTGTCCGGGGCCAATTCACTCCCTGTAAAGAATGAAGCGCAGTACCGGCCTGTCGGATCGGATCGGGATCTTCTTACCATTCGTAATGCCAATCTTAATAATTTGCAGAATTTAACCGTCGAGATTCCACTTGGTGTATTGGTCGGGATAACAGGCAAATCAGGAAGCGGCAAGAGTACGCTCATATCGGGCACCCTTGTGCCGCTGTTAGAATACCATCTGAGCGGCGGCGAAGCCACGGAGGACGATGAGGAAGGAGAATGGGGAGCGCGACTCGAGATGTTAGGGGGACTGGAAGGCTGGGAGGCAGTTAACCAATGCATCGTTGTGTCCCAAGCTCCCATCGGCCGCAGCCGGATGTCTACGCCTATTACATATATCGAGATGTGGGATAAAATCCGCGACCTATTCGCAAACCAACCGAAAGCGAAAATGCGAGGCTACTCGGCTGGCCATTTTTCGTTCAACACGGAATACGGAGCTTGTCCTGGATGCGGCGGCGAAGGCACCGAAACGATCGATATGGGCGCTGTGGGCAAGTTTGAACGCACATGTCCTTCATGCGACGGGTCAAGGTATCGGCGCGAAATACTAGAGGTTACGTATAGGGAACATTCCATACATGATATCCTCTCTATGAGTGTCGAGCACGCATATGAACTATTGCATGATCAACACACGGTTCGACCGGCTTTAGCCATGTTGATCAAGGTTGGTCTTGGGTACCTCGCACTGGGACAGCCTGCGCCTACGCTTAGCGGCGGCGAAGCGCAGCGACTCAAGCTTGCCAAAGCTTTAGGCAAACCGCACAAATCCGGTGCAGTTTACGTGCTGGACGAACCTTCTACTGGTCTAGGTGCAGCCGATATCGAGAAACTAATGCTGTTGGCGGACGAGCTAGTCGAACAGGGGAATACGGTCATTATAACGGAGCATGACCCTATCATGCTGGCATATTGCGATTGGCTGATCGAAGTGGGGCCGGGGAGCGGAAATGAAGGTGGCCGGCTCGTTTGTGCAGGAACGCCATTGGAACTGGCCGAGAATCCGGCTTCATTGATCGGCCCCTTTATAAATTGATAAAATTTGACACTCTTGTCAATGGCGGTATTGCTATAATCGATTTCAGGAAGGGGGACGGTGCTCAGGTGGGAACTGCTAGGAACAAGAAGAAAGGCTACTACCCTGTAACCATACCGAGCTCGCTCAAAATGATGATCGGCAGAACGATGAGCGAGTCCAGTCAATCGATCAACAGCTTCGATACGGAGGAGGGCAATGCAATGAAGTTAAATAAAGCGTCCCAATGCTTGATCGTAGCCAACGTGCAACGATCGCAGGAATATTACCGTGATCAGCTCGGGTTTAAGATCGATGGGCAATTCGTGGAACGGGATGGTGTTAGCTTCTTAATCAAAAAAGCCGATAGCAATGAACTAATTCGTCCCAATCATACCGTGAACGGATTTATGGATACCTACATCTGGGTCGATCATGTTGACGATGTCTACGAGGACCTAAAGGCAAGAGGCGCTGTTCTGGAATCCGAACCGACGAATCAATCGTATGGGATGAGGGAGTTCCTCGCATACGATATTGACGGATATCGATTCTGTATCGGCGGACCGCTTACGTGATGTACCGCTCCGCTAATTGAGAGGGTGGCAACAGTGACCATGGATACTGTCCATCGGGCTATAGCCTATATTGAGGACCACCTGTTCGAACCATTGGATTCGGAGCGAATCGCGGAGGCTGCCGCCATGTCGCTTCCCAACCTGTATCGGCTGTTCTATGCAGGAACCGGCCATCCGATCAAGGACTATATCCGCAAGCGAAGAGCGAGCGAAGCGGCTCGGAGGCTTCGGCTATCGAATCTGCCTGTATTGGATATCGCGCTCGATTGCGGCTTCGAATCATATCAGACGTTCACGAAGGCGTTCAAGAAATTGACCGGACTTACTCCGGGTTTGTATCGCAGATCGGAACTGTTCTATAGCTTCGAGCGGATCGAGGTTGCCGAGCGCGTGAGCTATCTGGAAGACCGGGAGCTGTCGGACCGGTTCCCCGACGTTCGCGTGTATCGGATCGGTCCCCTGGTTATGAACGCTTACGATTACCGTTCCGATTGTTCGAATCCGGAGGAGCAGGCTTTTCGGCTGCTGCACGACCGCCTTCTGTCGCTTGGTATCGATCCGGATCGCGTTCGCGTGTTCGGCAGCAATGTGATGCCCTCAGTTGATAGCGGTGTCAACATTTATCGGATCATGGCTCTCGATGAGGATGGCACGCTGCCGACGATGGACGGCTGGTTCGAAGTGAGAATGGGCGAAACGCTGTACGCCGTCAGTAGAATTCCATACGGCGATCCAACGCATATTGTCGGGTGTTGGAATCAGGTCCTGGCCGAATGGCTGCCCCGCAGTGCGTTCTTGCTCGGGCAGCAGCCATACCTGGAGGAGTATGTCCATGAGAATGGCTCGATTGTGCGGATGAAGCTCTACCTGCCCGTCCAGCGCAAGATGATACAGGAGTCCATCGACATCGTTCAGATGCCGTCCGTATGTACGATCGGCTTTCGTGCAGAAGGATCGGATTGCGCTCGAGAGGCAGACGATCGCCTCATCCAGTGGCTGAAGGAGCATTCGCCCATTGCTGAGTTGCCTCTTCAACTATACATGACTTGCAGCTACGGCGTCCCCCGCGGCTCCGACAGCTTGTTCGAGCTTGGGATCGTCTGGCCTGATCGAATGGAGCTTCCCCTCATTCCGGTCGACGGCCATAGGGATAGTCAAGGCGGTCTTTACGCTCGCATGCGCACAGGTGCTTATGGAGAGATGACAGGCGTGCTGGATCGGCTCTATCGATGGCTGGAGATGTCCGAACGATATCGACCCGATGAGACGAGGGGCTGGTTCGCCCGATATCTGCCCGGCGACGATACCGATCTGGAGCGTACAACACGAGTGGAATGCTATATTCCGATTTTGGATGAATAGGAGGCGATGAGGTGGAATCCGCTGCAAGAAACGCTGACGGTTATAAACCGATGTCAGTACCCGCTTCACTGCATGTAATCAGAGGGAATGGGGAAGGTATGACATCCAGCCAGGAGGGATCATCTATGGGCGAGCAAGTGTTACGCAGCAGGCTTGAGAAACGGGTAGGATCGATCTTTATTCACGTATCGGATATGAAGGTAGCGGTGGAATGGTACAGCCGGGTTTTCGATCTTCCGTTCACGGACGAATACAGTCGATTGTCTACCGTCTATACGCTGCCTTTAGAAGGAACCGAGATATTGCTCGATTCCAACAACGGTGCGGCACCCGCGCCACAACCGCTGATGTTTTTCAAGACGGACGACATTCGGCATACGCTTCAGTATTTGAAGGAATCCGGCGTTGCCATACACAAGGAGATTCTTGAGAACAATATGGTCATCTTCGAAGATCCCGACGGGAATCGATTGATGGCCATCCAGATGTAGGTGAACCGGATGAACCCGATGCCGCAGCATCTCCCGCCGGAAGACTATCGGCCGGTCGGAATCCCGCAATCGCTACAATTGCTTCAAGGAGGCGGACGTATGGACAAGATCGAGCTGAAACATGATTTGGAGCAGAAATATGCGCACAAAGAAGCACGTCTGAAGAGGATCGAATGCGTATACATTCCCGTGAAGAACGCATCCGTGACGAAAGCGTTCTTCATGAAGCATGGGTTGATTACGTTGTCGCCACAAGGTAATGTCAAGCTTGCGTCAGGCCAGGGAATCTATTTTCTCGAGACGAAGGACAAGCAGACGTCGAACTTTATCACGCACGATTGGGACGCAAATAACGATGAGCATGAAATGGAGTCCATTTGTTTCGAAGTCACCGAAATCGATGCCATCTACAAACAAATGAAAGAAGACGGAGCGAGGGTCACCGAGCTTCGGGATAGCGGTGGCTGCGGTAGATCTTTTTACTTCTATGATCCGGACATGAACAAGTACGCTGTATGGCAAGAAGGTTAACTATACTTGAACTCTACCTTGCGCGTCCAGCTGCGACTTCCTACAATTCAGATAGAGCAATCACAGTCAGGAGTATAGGGGAGTAGGGTAACACATGTCACACACGAAGCCGGAAGTAAGCATATCGCAAGTACAACGCCTGCTGGATAACCGATTCGGGCAGCCGATCGTCAACTTGTCAGCGGCAGAAGTCAATGGGAATTTCAGCAGCGTGTTCTTCTTCGCGCATGCAGGGACAGAATATGTCATCCGATTCGGACAGGATGATGCCGACTACCGCAAGGAACAGAAGATTGCGGACATGCTTGCGACGCAAGGCGTGCCCTACCCTCGAATCCTTGCAGTAGGCGAGGAAGACCGTTATCTGTACGCCATATCGGAGCGGGTGCAAGGGGACATTGTTGCCGATCTGGGTCCGGAGCAGAAAATCGCCATAATGCCTGACCTCATTCGCTCTATCAGCCATATGAATCAGATTCATCTCGGCAAAACGACAGGCTACGGCTGGCTTACCGATGACGGGAACGGTACTTGCGAGACATGGTCAGCGGCTGTAGAAGGAATGTTCGCGAATAGACAGCCCGGCTCGTTCTGGGACGATTGGATGGGGCTGTTCGAGACGTCCTGCATGGAGCGCGAGGTGTTCGAGGAATTGTACCCGCGGCTTATCGCCTACAGTCAATACAATGCGCCGCATCGGCATTTTGTCCATAATGACTGCCACCAATGGAATATTCTATCGGATGGACGCCGAATTACCGGCATCATCGATTCCAATCCGTTGTATGGGGACTTCCTCATTGACATCGTCACGATTGAGGAAGCGATCCCCGAGCAGGATGTGGCGGAGGCTTTTCGCAGGCATTATGACGCGCTGGGCAATCCCATCGAACATTTCGTTGAACGGCTGCGCGGCGCGCGGTACTTGAAGGGGATCGACTGCCTGCGCTTCTACGCGAAAATGGGCTGGGATCACGCGTACGTCGAGCTCCGAGATCAGCTGCTGAGCTTGGAATCATGACCAAGCGCATGCGCCTGCATGAACGCGATCAGGCGTGCTTCGTTCTCGCGTGCATCGTCATGATGGAACGTGTGGGAGGAGCGAGCCGACCATAGGAGTTGCTTGCCCTGCGATGCTTCCAACTTATCGTAATAGCGTTGGACAAGCTCGGGCATGACATGCTTCTCCTGTTCGCCGTGAATGAACATGACCGGGATATCCAACGCCGGTACTTCACGGAAGAAGTCGAATGTATTGATGTCGCGCAGCATCTCCGGCGAATAGGACAGTTTAAACCCGCGGACCAGTGAGTTGTAGATATCGGTCAGCGAGCAGTCCGGCGAACGGAGCATAATGCGGAATCCGTCGAAGAACGTGGCGGATTTGCCGTCGCCTGCATCGTGGAACATCGACTTGTACTTGAATTGCCATTTGCGGATCACGGCCCACTGGTCGAAACCATCCGTATATGGCGGTTCGCCTACCGCCTGTAATGCCTGCAGCGCCTTTCGGTCATTCGCTTGCTTCGCTTCCGCAAGAAGCCACCGGTAACTAAGCTTGTCATTCTCGACCCAATTCGTAATCTGGGAAAAGCCCGTGTAGGTTAAGTACCGATCCGGATGGCGGCCGGCGAGCGGCAAAGCGATCACGCTTCCCCAAGAGTGGGCCGCAAGATGAATGCGGGACTGCGCGAACCGATCGCGCAGGTAGTCCGTCACCTCGACCGCGTCCCGAATGAACTGCTCCAGGTGCATCGAGGAAGATGGGATATCTTTCGCATACGATTTGCCCGTTCCGCGTTGGTCCCAGAACACGACGGTATAGCGCTTCACGAGCTCCTTCGTCGTCATGACAAGCACATAATCGGCGCCGCGGGCACAGACGCCCGGCACCGGCATGCTAGGACCGCCGTGCACGAACAACAGAACGGGACTGCCTGGCTGCTCAGTCTGAATGAGGAGACTTTGCGTCACGCCGCCGACTGTCAGCCGGACAATCTCGCTAAGGCCGCGATCCGATACCTTGTAGTCTGGCTTGCTTAATAGCTTCATTCCGCACCTCGGGTTATGTAGTATGCTGCGCTATGCTAGCTTCAGTAAAGCCTCTTCGACCCGCCGGGCCAACTTGTCGATTTGGTCGTCCGACTCGATTCGATCTGCCCCGAATGACAAGATGTGAATCAATATCCCGTCAAGCCCGGACATCATTGTCTTGGCAATCATCGTTACCGGCGTTTCCTTGCGAAATTCTCCGCTTTCGATCCCTCGTGTGAGGAATGCTTCGATTAGAGCGACCACTCGCTCATAGCGCATAGCGAAGTATTGGCTAGTATTCGGTTCTCGCCAGCCCGCGATGAAGTATTCGTAGATCGACGGGTATAAGTCTTCTCTTGCCGTTGCCGCCAAGTGTTTATAATTCTCGAAGAACGCGTGCAAGGCGTCGATTACGGCAGCATGCCGTTGCAGCAGCCCCGTTAGCTCGTGCGCCATTTCCTCATCCAACTGATCGAGCATGGCCCGGAAGATTGTGTTCTTGTCCGGGTAATACAGATAAATCCACCCTCGGCTCATTCCGGCCTCTTCGACGATGTCCTTTAACGTGGCTCTCTCGTAGCCTTTTCGCTTGAAAACCTCTTTAGCGGCAGCGACGATCTGGCGCTTGCGTGCTTCCTTGTCCTCTTCCGACAGTTTTGGCGACATTCGATTCCTCCTTGATAATGAACAGAGTGTCATTATATATCATAAATGACAAGTGGTTCATTTTCAATACTGCGGACGGAACGCGTCGGGCGTTCCGTCAGCTTAGCTTGACACGACCATCTAATTAGAATATTATCTAATTAGATGGTCATCGAATGAGTGAGGTGAACGAAGGTGCAGCTAGACAAAGTTGTCGAATACCACAAGTCCCTAGCCGACCCGACCAGGATCCGCATGTTAATACTGCTCGCTGACGGCGAGTTAAGCGGGCAATTGTTGGCGCAGGAGCTCAGCGTTACGCCGGCAACGATCACGCATCATGCGACGAAGCTGCGTCAGGTCGGTCTGATCAATGAGCGGCGGGACAAGAATACGATATACTTCACGCTCAACGACTACATGCTGCGCAGCAACGCGGAGGCGGCAGTGGAGCTCATTACGAGGAATCAGCCTGCAGCAGAAGGAGACAGTGCCATGCCGGATGAAGCGAATGACAGATTCAGAGCATCTACCTTGCGGAATTTCTTCACGGCAGACGGGAAGCTCAAGCATCTTCCGAGCCAGTTGAAGAAGAAGTTGATCGTGCTTGAACATATGGTATCTCGGTTGAGCAAGGGACAGAAATACACGGAGAAGGAGATCAATGCCTTCATTCAGGACTACCATGCGGACTTCGCGACCATCCGGAGAGAGTTCATCATGCATCAATTCATGTATCGCTCGGCGGAAGTGTACGAGCTGAACCCGAGAGCCATGTGGACCAAGTGGGAAGAACTGTCGTGAAGACGATAGACCTACCTATATACATTCCTAATCACAATCTATAACTTACCGAGTGTTATGAACAGCGCTCGTCTGCTATAATGGCGTGGACTCTCACGCAAAGGATCGATAATACATGACAGCAAGACTCGCACCTCATGATTCACGCAATGACCGCATTCCTACTTTGTTCGCATTAACATGGCCAATCATGATCGAGCTGGCCTTGCATATGCTGATGGGCAATGTCGATACGTTCATGCTCAGCCAATACGACGACCGGGCGGTGGCAGCGGTCGGCGTGTCCAACCAGATCGCGAATATGATGAATTTGTTGTTCAGCATTGTCGCGACAGCCACGACGATCTTGATCTCGAGAAGGATCGGCGCTGGCGAGAAGGGTGCCGTAACGAAGCTTGCCGCTTCCTCGCTTACATTGAACCTGCTGTTCGGACTATTCCTGAGCGGCATGCTGCTAGCATTCGGCGACTCCGCACTGCTCTTGATGGGGCTCGAGGACGAGCTCATGCCTTATGCTTGGACATATCTCTCGATCACGGGCGGATTCATCGTGCTGCAAGCGCTCATCCTGACTGCATCGGCTGTCATTAAGAGCCACGGATTCACGAAGAAAGTCATGTTCGTCACCGTCACGATGAATATCGTGAACATGATCGGCAACTACATTGCGATCAAGGGACCGCTAGGGCTGCCTGTCACAGGCGTCACGGGTGTCGCCGTAACGACAGTGGTAAGCCGAACGATCGGGCTGATCCTTATGCTCTTCCTATTAATGCGCATTCTCGAGCAGCGATTCAAGCTGACGGATTTCATCCGGCTGCGAATCGCGCATATTCGGGAGCTGCTCGGAATCGGTATTCCGTCGGCGGGGGAGCAGTTGTCCTACAATTTATCTCAGCTGGTCATTACGAGCTTCATTGCCTCGATCGGTGTGACGGCAATGGTATCGCGGGTGTACACGCTGAATATTATCTTCTTGATTACGATCGTCACCATTGCGATCAGCCAAGGGACGCAGATCATTATTGCGCGCATGATTGGCGCCAGAGACCCTGACAGCGCGTATCGCAGAGGATTGAACAGCTTAGGACTCAGCATGCTGATCAGCGTAGTGCTGGCCGGCATTTTCAATCTCGTGGGCGGGTACATTCTCGACCTATTCACGGATGATGCGGATGTCATCGCGCTCGGACGCAAGCTGCTCTTGCTGGCCTTCTTGCTTGAGCCGGGACGAGCATGTAACCTGGTCGTGATCAGCGCGCTTCGCGCGGTCGGCGATGTCCGATATCCGGTCTACATCGGGATGCTGTTCGTGTGGCTGCTTGCCGTACCAGCGGCCTATCTGCTCGGTATTCACTGGGAACTGGGGCTGCTCGGCATTTTCTCCGCATTCGTCATGGACGAGTGGTTAAGAGGGCTCATGATGCTGTTCCGGTGGCGTTCTAAGCGATGGGCGCGGGAGATCGAGCAGCAGCAGAAAGCTTGAGCGAAGTTATACGAACGAAGGAGTTCGAGATCGATGGACGTCTGTGATATTCCGATCGAATTGCTCGATCGTATGGGGACGATTACGAAT
The DNA here is from genome assembly GCA_023386495.1 of Bacillota bacterium. Lineage (GTDB taxonomy): Bacteria > Bacillota > Bacilli > Paenibacillales > Paenibacillaceae > Paenibacillus_I. Next base: position 17,900 of record JAEWJS010000047.1, read on the forward strand.
ATCTCCTTTCCAAGGCAAGGGCATACTTCCCTTGTTGTCAGGGTGGATACACGCGATCGTTCGTTCATCTTGAAGAAAACCGAACATGCGCTATATAACGAGTGGCTGTCGGAAGAATATGCAGCATTGCAGTCGCTAGCGGCTACGGGACTACCCGTCCCTAGAGCCTATGCATTCCATGTGCAAGATGAATCGAGATGGCTGCTCATGGATTGCCTGGATGGGATTAGCTTGAGGCATTACCTGGAGCGTAACCCGAACCAGAGGGACAGAGAGAAGGTTATCGCGAGCTATGGCGAATGTCTGAAGCGAATCCATGACTGCGAGTGTCCTGCAGCATTGCGCAACAATCATGCATGGTTGGATGCGATGCTCGCGCAGGCAAGACACAATCTCGATCATCATGACGTGGACGGCACGGAAGAATTGCTGCAACGGCTGGACCGCGATCGACCAGTACCGATTGCGAGCACGCTGATCCATGGCGACTATCACACGAACAATGTAGTGGTCAGCAACAATCGGGTAATCGGAGTCATTGATTGGCCGAGGGCCGCATGCGGAGATCCGCGATTCGATATTGCGTTGGCCATTCGACCTAAGGCGGGAATCTTTGATCGTGATAGAGATCGTGAGATATTCCTCGAATCCTACGGTCGAGCCAAGATAACGGATGATGAATATCGCTATTATCAAGAGGGATTGTATACATTCTTCTGAAGAGCACGGGGGTTGAAGCAATGGCAACAGCTATCGATTTGCAAGGATCAATCGCAATCGTAACAGGCGCCAGCCGGGCTCAGGGCATCGGAACTGCCATATGCCGTGCGCTGGCAGAAGCAGGGGCGGATATTTTCTTCACCCACTGGGGGGCTTTCGACGCCGCCGAAGGGAACGGGGCCGATGCCGGCTGGCCAGAGCGCTTATGTGAGGAACTGCAGCGTATGGGAGTTCGAGCGGCTCACATGGAGGCGGATCTGACAGACACCGACTCGCCGGAGCGCATCCTAGAGCAGGCGGAGGCAAAGCTAGGAGGAGCAGCAACGATTCTCGTCAATAATGCCGCCTACTGTGCTCCGACGGAATTTCGCACCATGACCGCTCTCGACCTGGAACGTCACTACGCGGTGAATAATCGCGGAACGATACTGCTTAGTACCGCATTCGCTAAAAAGTTCGAGAATGAGCACGCAGGATGCAAGAATGGACGAATTATTTTCCTCGTATCGAAGGGACCTGATCCGCACAATCTGGCCTACATCGCAACCAAGGGAGCGCTGATCGCGCTGACAGAACCGCTTGCGACAGCATTAGCGCCACTCGGCATAACCGTCAATGCGGTCGATCCCGGCCCGACGAATTCTGGGTGGATTACGGGTGAGATGCGAGACTATTTCCTGCCGCAGTTCCCGATGGGACGACTCGGAGAGCCGGAAGATGCCGCGAAGTTGATCCGATTCCTGGCATGCGAGGAAGCGGGTTGGATCACGGGCCAGCATATCAAGTCCGAGGGCGGATTCTTAGGTAAATAATAGTAAATCAGGTCATCCTATAAGGGGTGATCTTTTTTATTAGTAAAATATTATTACTATGCACTTTACAATAGTGTGCGTCATACAGTATAGTGTGATTAGGAGTTGATGGAAGCGATGGAAATCCAAGAAACGATTCAAAGTCTAACGCAGGAGCTCAGACGCGGGACGCTCGTCTTAAGCGTACTCAGTCAATTGTCCGAACCGCAGTACGGCTACTCGCTCGTCTCCATTCTGGAGGAGAAGGGGCTCAGCATCGATCCCGGCACGCTGTACCCGCTCATGCGCAGACTGGAGAAGCAGGAGTTGCTCGTGAGCAGTTGGGACACCAATGAAGCGCGACCGCGCAAATATTACCAGCTCAGCGAGACAGGCAAGCAAGTGTATGAGCATCTGCGTCAGGAATGGGCGAATATGGCCGAAGGCGTCAATCGATTAATGGATGGGGGAGTAGGGAATGGAACTGATTAACAGGTATGTCTATGCCGTCACGCAGAAGCTGCCGGAGCGGCAGAGGGCGGAGATCGACAAGGAACTGCGAGGCTTGATCGAGGATATGCTGGAAGAGCGGACGCAAGGGAGTCCGCCTTCGTCTAGGGATGCGGAAGCGGTGCTTGCCGAGCTTGGCAACCCGGCGGAGATGGCAGACCGGTATCGCGGCAGCAAGCGCTACTTGATCGGTCCGGAGCTGTTCCCGAGTTATGTCTCGGTGCTGCGCATCGTATGGGCCGCCATTGGGATCGCGCTCGGCGTCATGTTCGTGATCGAAGGGGTCATGGACCCGACGAATGTGCTGGACCATTTTGTAGACGCCTTGGTCGCGATCATCATGGGACTGACGCAAGGCTTCGCGTGGGTAACGGTCATCTTCGGCATACTCGAGTATACCGGTGCCCGGAAGCCTGCGGGAAAGAAGGCCGAACCGGCTTGGCATCCGTCAGACTTGCCGCAGCTGCCGGACGATAAGCAGCGGATCAGCCCTGCGGAACCGATAGGAAGCATTATCTTCTCGATCTTGTTCGTCGTGTTGTTCAGTTACTCTATCGATCTGCTGGGCGTGTGGCGATTAGCGGGCGGTGAGCGCAATGTGATCCCGTTCTTCAATCCGGAAGTGTTCAATACGTACCTGCCTTATATCTGGATCCTCCTGGCCGTAAGCGTAGTGAAGGATGTCGTGAAGCTGAACGCCAGGCGATGGACGCCGCGTCTGGTCGGTATGGAGATCACGGTTACCGTGCTGTACCTGGTACTGGCGATCTTCATGTTCAACGATACGGCGATCTGGAACCCGGACTTCATGCAGCAGGCGGTTGATTCGGGTCTCGTGGCTGCAGGCAGCGAGGGGTACGACACGTTGAGTACGATCTGGGAACGCGTGACGAGCGGTCTCGTGTACCTCATCGGACTCATCTCCGCGATTCAGATCATCTCGCTGATCGTGACCGCATATCGGCATAAGGCATAATGTCATTGCCGTCTAATGCTTCCGACTACGGAAGCAGCGACAAGAACGCCCTTGAGGCTGCGGACAGCGGCACGCCTTGCAGCGTCGCGACGCCGATGTGTCGCGGCGGGATCGGCGGCGTGAAGGGAATTTCGAAGAGCTCGCCGCCGGCGAGCTCTTCTGCTATGAAGTCGCGGATGACGAACGCCAGGCCGAAGCCGCTCTTCGCGAACTGCGCGAGCAGGTCCAGACTGCCGAGCTCGAACTCGGGTGACAGCGGGACGCCGCAAGCGGCAAAATGTTCATCCAACACCCGCCGCGTCGTGCCGCCGGGCTCCAGTGTCAGCAAGGGGTAGTCTGCTAGCGATGCGACGGCGAGCGGCTCCTGTCGTTCTGCGAGGTGGGCGTAAGCTTGTCCGCTTACAAGACAATCCTGGAGCGGCGCAATGGCGCGGCAATCCACGTCGCGGTATGCGGCCGGCAAGCTGACGATGCCGAAGTCGATTCTGCCGTCCTTCAGGAGCGCGATTGTCTCCGGCGTAGTGCGATTCGTAACGCGGATGCGGACATGCGGATACTGGCGATGGAACTGCTCCAGATAAGGGAGCAAATAATGCCTGCACAGCGTATCGCTCGCGCCGATGTTGACCTCGCCGCTTCCGAGATTGTGCATATCGGCAATCGCCTTCTCGCCGACCTCCACCGAGGAGAACGCCTGCGCGACATGGCGGTACAGCACTTCCCCCTCCGCGGTAAGCTTGACCCCCCTTGAAGAGCGGAAGAACAGCTGACCGCCGAGCCGGCTCTCCAATTGCTTGAGCGTATGGCTGACGGCAGGCTGCGTAATGTGCAAGCGCTCCGCTGCCTTCGACAATGTGCCGGTCTTCGCCGTCCAATAGAAGACGCGATACCATTCGAGATTAATGTCCATTTGCTATTACTCCTCATAATACCACGTATTATTAATATCAATTATTCTAATGACCAATACCGCCATTATAATAAGCCTTGTGCAAGATAACAAGACACGGAGGCGATTGGGAATGGCGGTCACGGCAATAGTAGGGGCACAATGGGGCGACGAGGGCAAGGGGAAAATGACGGACGTGCTCGCGGCACAGTCTGCTTATGTGGTGCGCTACCAAGGCGGCAGCAATGCCGGGCACACGATCATCAACGCTTACGGGAAGTTCGGATTGCATATGCTGCCGTCAGGCGTGTTCTATCCGAATGTGACGAACGTGATCGGACCCGGCGCGGCCTTGGATGCCGAGATGCTGCTGCGGGAGCTGGAGGATCTGGCTGCGAGAGGCGTGCCAACCCCGAAGCTGCGTATATCTGAACGTGCTCAGCTCGTGCTGCCTGTTCATCGCTTATTTGATCAGCTGGAGGAGGAACGACTAGGGGAGCGCGGGTTCGGCTCGACGAAGCAGGGCATCGCGCCGTTCTATGCGGATAAGTACGCGAAGCTCGGCATTCAGGTCGCGGACTGCTTCGATGTCGATCGATTAACCGAGCGGCTTAAGCAATCGCTGGCTGCCAAGAATGTGCTGCTGGAGCAGTTGTATGGGCATAAGCCGCAAGATGCACGCGCGATGGCGATGTACATGCATGAGCTTGCTGAACGTCTATCGCCGTATCTATGCGATTCGACGGCGCTGCTGCAGGATGCTTATGCGAACGGCGAGCGCATTCTGGTAGAAGGGCAGCTAGGAGCGCTTCGCGATCCGGATCACGGCATCTACCCCTACTCGACTTCCTCATCGACGCTGGCCGGCTTCGCGCCTGTAGGAGCCGGGCTGCCGGCCTATGCGATTACGGAGGTGATGGCCGTCGTGAAGGCGTACTCCAGCTGCGTCGGCGCTGGTCCATTCGTGAGCGAGCTGGAAGGTGTTGAAGCCGATGAGCTTCGCCAGAGAGGCGGCGATGCCGGCGAGTACGGCGTGCTGACGGGCCGGCCTCGGCGAGTCGGGTGGTTCGATGTCGTCGCCACGCGATACGGATGCATGTTGCAGGGCGCTACGACGGCTGCCTTAACGAATCTTGACGTGTTAGGCTATCTGGAGGAGATTCCAATCTGCGTTGGATATGAGCTAGCGGATGGAACCGTCACGGATCGGTTCCCCGTGACGGCGAAACTCACGGACGCGAAGCCCGTGATCGTAATGTTGAAAGGGTGGCAGTGCGACATCACCCAAGCGAGGACGATGGAGGAGCTGCCGGCCGAAGCGCGCGATTATGTGGCATACGTGGAACAAGCCATCGGCGTGTCAATCGGTACTGTATCGGTCGGGCCGCGCCGCGAGCAGGTAATCTCGCGATAATCCGGGTGAACAGCAAGAAGATGGGCACTCAGCCTTCCTTTCACCTATATACCTAAGAACCGCCGGCAAGCTCGAAATTCGAGCGCACCGGCGGTTCTTAAGTGATGGCGGTTAGTAGGCTATAATGATCTTCTGCGTCCGAAGATTAGTGACACGATGAACAGAATCAAGAAGACGTAGAACAGTAATTTGGCTACTGATACTGCAGCAGATACAATTCCTCCGAATCCGAATATAGCTGCGATGATCGCAATGATAAAAAAAATGGCTGCCCATCTCAACATTTCAATCATCCTTTCTCTCGAATCTGTTGTGTTATCGTGCAGAGGCTTCTGTCACGTCCCTGCTTGCCATTGTTTAACCTCAGCATCGCGGTCTGAAACAAGCCTTCACTGACAGAATTGTGTGATTCAGTCCTGATGCTCTCGGGTAACGATATTGCAATAATAGATTCATAGAGGTAGACGATGGCATAAGGCGTGAACCAGCTCAGCGTCTCATTACACACTCAAGGAGGGAACAAGAATGATTGAGATTAGCGTATTGATTATGGCGATTGCAGTTGTCGTTCTGGTAGCGTTCCTGGTGATTACGCTCCGGAAAGTACAGACTTCCTTAGATACGGTTAACCAGACGCTTGCAGAAGCCAAGAGTGCCATCCATATGTGGAAGGATGATGTCGAGGGACTGATTGTAAGTGTCAAAGACCTGACGCAGCAAGTGAATCGGCAGGTGGAGGCAGTGGATCCCCTCATGATGTCTGTCAAGGATATGGGAGAGGCGGTCCATACGATAACTTCCTCTGTCAAGGAAGTGTCTGCCTCATTCGTGAGCCGCATGAAGAACGGAGCACAGAACGCAATCGGAACGACGAAGTCGGGGTGGATGGATTGGATCGAGACAGGCGTTAAAGCCTACCATGTCGTCAAAAGTGCGACCAAAGTGCTGCAAGCTGCACCAGACCGTACACGTGCAATGCAGCAGCAAGTGCAACGCGATATCCAGGCGATTCAGCGTGAAGTGCTGTAATCGAACATTCGGAAGAAATGTCCGTGTGCAATCCAATCTGGCGCAAGGGGATGAGTCTCATGAATCATCGCAATGTGGAAGTAGAGGAGCGTCGCGTCGATATCCAGAAGAAATCCGACTCCAGCATAGTCGCCGCGACTTTCATCAAGTATTTTGCGTATATCGTCATTTTCTTCGGTACAATGTATTTCCTGGTCCGCTACGTCATTCCTATGTTCAACTAAGGCTGCCTGCTGCAAGGCTAAATAAACGTGTTGCTGGACTGGAAATACGAGGATTGAACCTCTGTTTACGCGGGAATTTTAATCTATACGAGGAGGGATAGAAGATGAATAGAAGAATCGGTATATTCCGCAAGCAAGAGCAAGCAATCGAAGCTGTTCAGACGTTGGAGAACCAGGGCTTCGGTCCGGCTGATCTCAAGGTCATCGCGAAGAACCGCGAGCATACGGAACGGGTCGCAGCCGAAACCGATGTGCATACAGATGAATTAATGGAACTGGCGGACAACGGCGACCACGATCGAAGCGGTCTGCTGCCAGGAACGCGCATTCCGCTCCTGGGTCTTGTAGGGCTTGGCACGTTCGGGGGTGCAGGAGGAATTGCAGGTTCTGGAGCGGGCTACCCCCCAGGCGCCGGTGCAAGTCCAGTGCTTGGTGCTGGTCTGTTAGCGACAGGAGCACTCGAAGGCGTGCCGGACGAAGACGGTAATCAAGGAATGCGCTCCGCATTGCAGTCACTCGGGATGAATGATGAAGAGGTCGACGTGGTCGGCGACGCAATTCGTGACGGGAGTCTCGCTGTCGTAGCTGAAGCTGCCAGCACAGATGACCGAAGGTTGTACATGGCTGAAGATGCATTCCATCGAGCTGGCGCAGCTCGAGTGTTATAAATAGTCAAGTCGAAGACCGTCCGATCAAGCAGACGCATTGCTTGGCTGACGGTCTTCTTGCGTGGACTGCCAATGATACATGCAAATGAGGCTGTCCCAAAAGTCATTTAATATGACTCAGGGACAGCCTCATTTTTCATCGAGAAAAGACAAAGAAACCAACCCTTTGGTAAAATGGAAGTGACGAGCAACCATTCGAAAGGAGAGGTTTCTTTGTTTATTCAATATACCATGGATCAACTTTGCCTGCCAATGGACTTGGGAGAAGATATTCCGCCAAAGCATATTGCGCGAGTCATTAATGACTTTGTAAATGCACTGGACGACAGATTGTTTACCTCGGCTTACAAAGGTGGTGGCCGGGACAGCTACCATCCCAAGATGCTCACCAAGATTGTCCTATACGGCTATGCGCAGTGCGTCTACTCTTCTCGCAACCTGGCAAAAGCGGTGCGTGAGAATATCCCCTTCATGTGGCTGGCCGGCCGGCAGCGTCCGGACCACCGGACCATCAACCGTTTTCGTTCCGAGCGGATGAAAGAACAGCTCGAGAAGATCTTCGCCGCGTTACTTGAGTTGCTTGTGGCGGAAGGCTACGTCAAGCTGGACCATTACTTTGTTGACGGTACCAAAATCGAAGCGAATGCGAACCGGTATACCTTCGTATGGGGAAAGGCCGTCGTTAAGCATAAGGCAAAGCTCGAAGAGAAAGTGAAGACACTCTTCGAGAGCATTGAGCAGCTGCAGCTGGAGGAAGACCGTGAACATGGCGGCAGCGACTTACTGGAACTGGGCGAAGGCACAGAGCTGACGAGCGAAAAACTGGAGGCAGCGACGATCAAGCTGGAAGAGAAACTCAAAGAAGAGCCGAAAAATAAAGAAGTGAAGCGTGTGGTGAAGCAGCTGCGCAAGGACCTGCTCCCCCGCCAGAAAAAATATGAGACCCAGCTGGAGATTCTTGGCGAGCGGAACAGCTACAGCAAGACGGATACGGATGCCACGTTTATGCGAATGAAAGAAGACCACATGAGGAACGGGCAGCTTAAGCCTGGCTACAATGTTCAGGTCGGTACCGAAAACCAGTTCATCGTTGGCTACTCGCTGCACCAGCGCCCTACCGACACACGCTGTCTGATTCCGCATCTGGAGAATCTGAAAACAACACTCGGCCAGTTGCCGAAAACCATTGTCGCAGACGCCGGATACGGCGGCGAAGAAAACTATGCGTATCTGGAAAAAGAAGAGCTTGAACCACTTGTGAAGTACAATACGTTCTACAAAGAAACGTCGAGGGCTTGGAAAAACGACGTCAGCAAGCTGGAGAACTGGACGTACAGCGAAGAACGTGACGAGTGGGTCTGCCCGCAAGGCCGCACGCTCGGCTTCATCAGGGAAACAAAGAGCAAAACCGACAGCGGCTATGAGGTCAAGCAGCGGATTTACCGCTGCCAAAGCTGCGACGGCTGTCCCTTCAAGCAGCAGTGCAGCAAGGCCGAAGGCAACCGGGAAATTCGTGTAAGCATAAATTATCTTCGCTTCAAAGCAAAGGCGAGGGAAAAGCTGCGGAGTGAAGAGGGTCGGGAACTCAGCGGCCGCCGGATGGCCGAGGTGGAAAGTGTGTTTGGACAACTGAAAAGCAACCGGGGATTCCGGCGCTTCCTGCTTCGCGGCTTGCCAAAAGTAAGCCTGGAGGTCGGGTGGCTTTCACTCGCCCATAATTTGCTCAAGATGGCGGCGATCCAGCAAAACAAATAGAAACCGGTCCAGAAATTCCCCCGGCCCGGCAGCATTTTTAACCCAAAACTAGTTTTCACCAGAAGAAGAGGCTGAACCTCAAGTAGACTCATCTACTTTTGGGACAGCCTCATGCTCTTACTCCTGTATGGGATCTGGCACCAGGCCATCTTCCTGCAGTTCGCGATTCGTTTTCATGTGCTTCATGTCATTACCTAATCGCTTCATATCATTCACATCCTGCACCATGGTGCCGTTCTGGGCTTGATCTACGGGTGTCATCTTACGCCCGGCCTGACCGGAAGCGCGAGTATAACGCTCGTGACTGCCCGGATCATGATGTTCCTGATTCGCCATAGGCTTCACTCCTCGTTGAGTGACTGCTCCCGGGACTCCTCGAGTCAGTTTGTGAGGAATTGCTGGCGCTGTTCATCGTATTTTCCATTTTGTCCACCATCTCTTCACTGGACTCGATTGCGGATCCGGCGAAGGATTGAATCTTCGACGCAATATTGCTTGTCTGACTGCCAATCCTTTTGGCTGCTGATTGCGCCGTTGTTCCAAGTTCACTCACTTGATTTTTAACAATCTCACAAGCATCGCCGGCTCGTTCCATCAGCATCGTGCGCATTTCACGGCCTGTTCTGGGCGCGAACAGCAGAGCCGCGGCCGCGCCGATAATTCCGCCTACAATCGCACCTTTCATATAGCTTTGGTTGTCGTTTCCCGTTGGATAGTTAGTCGCCATATCAGCCAACTCCTTCTCTAACAGTAGTAGACTTCACGACTATTTAATAACCTCCTGCTTGTACATTGAAACATTATTGCGTTAGGACCTTGTCGATGATCCCGTATTCCAGCGCTTCCTCCGCCGACATGAACGTGTCGCGGTCCATATCCTTCTCGATGCGTTCGAGCGGCTGGCCGGTACGTTCAGAGGCGATGCGATTGAGCCTCGTACGCGTATCGAGAATCCGCTTGGCGCTAATCGCGATATCGCTTGCCTGTCCCTGCGCGCCGCCGTGCGGCTGATGAATCATGATCTCGCTGTTCGGCAGCGCGAATCGGAAGCCCTTGGCGCCGGCCAGCAGCAGAATCGCGGCGAAGGATGCGGCAAAGCCTGTGCAGATCGTGTGCACCTTCGGCTTGATGTACTGCATCGTGTCGAAGATCGCGAATCCGGCTGTCGTCACGCCGCCAGGACTGTTAATATACAGGTAGATATCCTTCTCCGCATCTTCGGCTGCCAGCAGCAGGAGCTGTGCCGTAATGCTGTTGGCGAGCTGGTCATCGATTGCTGCGCCGAGGAACACGATGCGGTCCTTCAACAGCCGGGAATAGATGTCGTACGATCTTTCGCCGCGGGCAGATTGCTCGACGACATAAGGAATGAATGTGCTCATGGGTTGATTCCTCCATCTCGTTATGTTCGCATTCAGCATGTAAACGAAGGGAAAGCGGAGGAAGATACGTGAGATTCGATTGCGAAAATAATATTCCATCAGCGTATCTTATACAGAGGTTCGTTCGTTTACTTCATGCGATCAGACCGTGGAATGGAGGTTATGTGATCATGACTTTAGGGACGAAGGCAGGCAATATGGAGCAGCTCATGGGGACCTTGAACCGCTACTGTCTCCATCTAACGCGCGAGAGCAAGGATGCGGAGGACCTAGTCCAGGAGACTTGGATCAGAGCATTGGACGATCGCCGCACACTGCGCTTGCAGCAACATGCGAATCCGGAAGCTTGGATGCTCCGATTGGCTAAGAATATATGGACGGATCAAGGCAGAAGGCGGCAAGCGCACAGTCGCATCCTTGACCGGTTGAGGCAGGAAGCAACAGAATGGCATGCGCAGGCACTCTTTACAACCGAACATGGCAGCCGCATGACGCTCGAGCTGATGTTCGCTGCCCTCGCGAACCATCTAACGCCAATGCAGCGTGCCGTATTCATGCTTCGCGATGTCTACGGCTACTCCGCCTTGGAGACGGCAGAACGGCTAGGGATGAGCGAAGGCGCAGTCAAGGCAGCGCTTCATCGCGCGCGCAAAGGACTGCTCGATGTTCGCAAGGAACTTGCAAGCGATGAGGCCTCGCCGCCGGCCGAGGAGAATTGGCGGGAGATTCTGCGCGCAATCGTGGCGGCATACTTATCGGGTGATATCGATGCGGTCGTCGGATTATTGGCGCGTGACCCGCAAGAACCTGCTGCCGCGATCGGCATAGCGTCTGTTAGCGCTCGAAGATCCGGGACGGGTGCCGTCAATTCAACGATTAACATGGTGGCATAGGGTAACTGAGAAGGAGCGGAGGAGAGCATGATGAGCCGATGGGCCGGAGCCGGCATGATCGCGATGATGATTCTGCTGGCCTTGGAGGTGATCTGGAGTCAGCATACCGATAAGCGGATAGAGCTTGGTTACAACACAAGCGTTCTTACTGTTGATGAAGTACTGCAGGCCTTGGCTGCTCAAGGCCTTACGCTGACGGCAGATCATGAACCGGATACGCGAGCGAAGACGCTCCGCGGCACGATGCCGGAACGTTATCTGTTCCCTGATCAATCCCGGCTATGGATCTACGCTGTGCCGGCGCGGGATGCCGTCGTTCACGATCGCTTCGGCAGCGATCCGAATTTCGAATCGATCCGTATGATGTCGGACGCTCCGAGCGTCTACGAAGTTCATAATGTTCTGCTTCTCTATATGCATCCATCGGAGACGGATCCGACAGCATTCGGCTGGGATCGGCGAGGGAGCTATCGGGAATCGATTGCTGATGCAATCGACCCGTTATTCGGCGATCTGATCTTGATCGGACTGGATGGAGCGCTGACGAATCGCGACCGGTTCCTTGCCTTCGCAGCGCATGTGCAGGACAAATTGCCGGACTACGTCCGCGTGCAGCGGCAAGGCGGCGACAGCATCATCACTTATGATCTCGCCTTCGATGGCAAGCGGATCCGCTATATCTATCATGATTCCATGCATGGCGAACGCGTGCAATCCATAGAGACGACTATCGATTGTACAGGGATTCGCAACCGTGCTATGGTAAATGAAGAGCGATATGAGCTGACTGGCTGCAAGCGCAAACTCCCTCATCAGCCGCCAGCGTTCAAGCTCACGATGCATAGCGGATGAGATTATCGAAGGAGAGTGGAGATGAGCGATGAAGATGCAGGGTAGTCATGAACCGGAATCCGAACTGCCGCGGGGCATCGGCAAACCTGCGACGCAAGCGTTAACGCATGCAGGGCTGGTTCGGCTCGAGCAATTGGCAGCGCGAAGCGAAGCGGAGCTGCAAGGTATGCATGGCGTTGGGCCCAAGGCGATTCGAGTACTGCGCCAAGCGCTGGAGGAGAAGGGATTGTCTTTCTCCGATAACGGTCAGCAGGGAAATTGAGAATCGCAGTTGACAACTACTGGGAATATGCATACAATACTCCTCATAAGCAAGCGAGAATCAAGGACATGAACCTTATGGACACCGCCCAGAGAGAGGGGACACGGCTGCAATCCCCTTCGGTTAGCCACAAGCGTTTACCGCCTTGTAGCTGCGATCCGGAAATCACGATGCAATAGCGTGAGTGTATGGGTGGCCGGGAATTCCCGTTACAGGATGCGAAGGATTCATTGCCATACTTAGGCGATGAATTGAATTTGGGTGGAACCACGAGCACGCTCGTCCCTTTGCGGATGAGCGTTTTTTTGTTGGTTCTGCCCCGATAATGAAACAGTGATGATCAAGGACAATAACGATTGACAAGCGCCGTACAGAGAGAGGGGAACAGGTGAGAGCCCCTTCGGACGCCTCAGCCGTGTACCGCCTTGCCAGCTGCAGCTCGGAAATCACGTGCGTACGTGAGTGTATGAACTGCCGGGTGTTCCCGTTACCGGACACAGGAAGGACTCTTACTGTCTCAGGCAGACGAGTCGAAAACTGGGTGGAACCACGAGCGTGCTCGTCCCTTTGCGGACGGGTGCGCTCTTTGTTTATTCCAAGAGATGAAGGAGCGATCACGATGAATGAAGACAAATTGCATCACATGCGGCTATATGCCGCGCTGCTGCTGGCGCAAGCCGTGCAGCGGCTATACGCAGGCGCCAAGCTGGGGCTGGCCGCCGTCACGGAGCAAGGCTTCTACTACGATCTTGACGTTCCCGGCAGTCTGTCCGATTCCGACCTTGCCGGCATCGAAGAAGAGATGCAACGGATTGCGGCTGAAAATGCTTCGAGCGTAGTGGAGCTTCTGTCTCTTGAAGAGGGGCTGCGGCTGTTCGAGAGCAGGAATGAAGCTTGGAAAGCGGAATGGATTCGGGAGGCTGCAGGCGACAAGATTGCGGTCATGCGAAGCGGAGCGTTCCTCGATGTCGTGCCGAATGAATGGGCAGCGTCCGGCGCGTCGCATGGGCTGCCGGCCTTCAAGCTGCTTAATACGGCAGGCGCTTATTGGCGGGGGGATAGCAGCAACCCGATGCTGCAGCGGATTTACGGCGCTGCCTTCTCGAGCGAAGTGGAGCTTGCGGCATTCGTTGCCGGTCACGAGGAGGCGCTTAAGCGTGACCACCGTAAGCTCGGCCAGTAGCTTGAATTGTTCATGTTTGCGGAAGAAGCGCCAGGCATGCCGTTCTTTCTCCCGAAGGGGACGGTGGTGCGTCAGAAGTTGGAGCAATTGGCGCGCGATTACCTTGCGAAGTACGAATGCGAGGAGGTGCGAACGCCGATCATCATGAATCGCCGCATGTGGGAGCAATCCGGTCATTGGGACCATTATCGCGATAACATGTACTTCTCCGAGCTCGACAATCACCAGTTCGCCGTCAAGCCGATGAACTGTCCGGGGCATATGTTGATTTTCAAGCATAGACGCCGTTCCTATCGCGAGCTGCCGCTTCGTCTCGCCGAATTCGGGCAGGTACACCGCCATGAATTCAGCGGCGCGTTGAACGGACTGTTCCGCGTTCGGACGTTCTGCCAGGACGATGCGCACTTGTTCGTGACGCCGGATCAGATCGAAGCCGAGATCAAGCAAGTGATCGCGATGATCCGGGAAATCTATGCCATCTTCGGCTTCGAGTATCGGCTGGAATTGTCGACAAGGCCGGATGATTCCATGGGAAGCGATGAGCAGTGGGAGGCGGCAGAGAAAGCGCTGGCTCGCGTCCTGGAGGATACGGGGCTGCCGTATAGCATCAATGAAGGGGACGGCGCGTTCTATGGGCCTAAGATCGATTTTCACATTCGCGATGCCCTGAACAGAAGCCACCAATGCGGCACGGTGCAGTTGGATTTTCAGATGCCCGAGAAGTTCGAGCTCTCTTACGTAGACGAGCGGAACGAGAAGCAGACGCCGATCGTTATTCATCGCGCGGTCTACGGATCGATCGATCGCTTCCTCGGCATCCTGCTCGAGCATTATGCCGGCGCGCTTCCGGTGTGGCTCGCCCCCGTGCAGGCGATCATCCTGCCCGTCAGCGAAGCGCATGAAGCCTACGCGGCAGAGCTATGTCGGAAGCTGACGGCATCCGGCATTCGCGCGGAGGTGGATGAGCGCAACGAGAAGCTCGGCTACCGGATCCGCGAAGCACAGATGCAGAAGATCCCGTATACGCTGGTCGTCGGCGACGCCGAGCGGCACTCGGGAG
>JAEWJS010000066.1 GCA_023386495.1 Bacillota bacterium
TATGGATAAGAGAAGGCGGCCGTTCAGGTGAAAGTGAAGGGCCGCCTTTTTTGCAGGGAGAGGGGGGCGATTATAACGGACTCCACAGACGTTTTTTCTCGTTAGACGTCACTCTCGCAATCGTAAAGTAAGGCCTGCGAGGCCCTACTTCGTATCTCGCACCCGTCGCAGCACCCCAAGTACGCCCTCTTAGGCCCTACTTGCGCACTCCTAACCGACTGCACTATGCTTTACCGCCAAAGTAAGGCCCGCAAGGCCCTACTTCGTATCTCGCACCGCCGCAGCACCCCAAGTACGCCCTTTCAGGCCTTACTTGCTCACCATTGGGACAGAAAAAGCGATAGGGTCTGGTGTTCGTTCGATTTCATCGACAGTCGCTCTTAGTCCGACTTATTTGCGCGTGAAGCGCTCGGAGAGCAGAAGCATGGCGAACGACAGCAGCACGATGACGGCGGCCCAGCTCCAAGCAAGCGGCATGCGGCCGGCGTCGACCGCCGTATAGACTGCCGTGGGCAGCGTCTGCGTGCGTCCTGGGATGTTGCCGGCGAGCATCAGCGTTGCGCCGAACTCGCCCAGGCCGCGAGCGAAGCCGAGAATATAGCCTGCGGTCAGTGAACGGGAGGCTAACGGCGCCGTGATGTAACGGAACACTTGCCACTCGGATGCGCCTTGCGCGCGGGCAGCGGCCTCGAGTTCGGGATCGACCTCCTCAAAGCCGGCTCTCATGGTGCGATAGGCGAGCGGGAAAGCGACGACGACCGCTGCTATGACTGCTGCGCCCCAGGTGAAGACGATCGTCTGGCCGAAGATCGCTTCGAAGGCTTGACCGATCCATCCGCGGCGACCGAACAGGACGAGCAACAGGAAGCCGATGACGGTAGGAGGGAGGACGAGCGGGAGCAGCAGGAACGTCTCGACGAGGCTCTTGCCGCGCATTCGGCTGCGCGACATCCAGCGCGCCGCAGCAGCGGCAAGGAGGAAGACCGCTACGCTGGCCAGACATGCTACCTTAATGGATACCGCGATCGGCGGCAGGAATGTTGACCAGTTCAACGAAGCTCTCTCCCTCTAGTTCGAATGTTCCGCTAGGGTGCGGAAGCCGTAGGTCTCGAATACGGCGCTTGCAGCCTCACCCTGAAGATATGTCAGGAAACGTTCTGCTTCTTCCGATTGCTTAGTATGCGTTACGATGCCGGCCGGATAGCGAATAGGCGCATGTAATTCCGGTGCCACTTCGAAAGCGACGACGGCTCGGTCACTGCCAAGCGCATCTGTCTTATAGACGAAGCCGATCTCCGCATTGCCTGTCTCCACATAGGTCGTAACCTGTCGGACATCCTTCGCCAGGACGAGCTTCGACTCGAGATCCTCCCATATACCCGCTCCGAGGAGCGCTTCACGTGCATAACTGCCTGCCGGCACGACCTCGGGATCGCCGATCGCGATCACGCGGAGTTCGGCAGCAGGCAGATCCTCCAGCTTCGTTATGCTGGCTGCGGCTTCCTCGCTTGCGATCGCGACCAATTGATTGTCTAATAAATTCACCGCATCGCGCACGAGATTGGCGGATGACAGCGCCTCGAACTGCTTGACGCCGGCAGATACGAACAGATCCGCCGGTGCGCCTTGCTCGATCTGCTTCTGCAGCGCGCCTGAAGAGCCGTAGTTCATGATCAAGTCGATGCCAGGGTTGTGTTCTTCATATAGGGGCTCGATCGCATTCAGGCTGTCCTGCAGGCTGGCCGCCGCCGAGACGAGCAGCTCGACGCGTTTCTGCGGTCCGTCCACGCTGCCCGTACAACCGGTTAGCGCAGCGATGAGCACGGCAATCGCCGCGCCTCGTATCGTTATCCGGTGTCGATTCAGCCGTGATCGCAGCTTGCTTGCGTGCATGTCTGTCATTCCTCCATAATACGAGGTATGTTAATATGAAATGAATGGTAGCATATCAACGATCGAGCGTCTATGATAATGGCGACAATCGAACTGGGAGGCTGGTTATCGATGGAAGATTTTCAATTCTATAATCCGACCCGCATCATCTTCGGCCGCGACTCCATGAACAAGCTTGGCGCGCTCGTGAAGCCGTACGGGAAGCGCGTGCTGCTCGTATACGGGGGAGGCAGCATCAAGCGCACCGGGCTGTATGACCGCGTGCAAGAACAGTTGCAGCGCGCAGGCGCAGTCGTCCATGAATTATCCGGCATTGAACCGAATCCGCGTCTGACGACTGTCAATAAGGGAGTCGCCATCTGCAAGGAGCATGACAATCAGCTCGTCCTCGCCGTCGGCGGCGGCAGCGTGCTGGATGCCTCGAAGGCGATCGCGGCAGGCGCGCTGTACGAGGGGGATGTATGGGATTTCTGTACCCGTAAGGCGGTCATTCGCGATGCGCTGCCGCTGGGCACGATCCTGACATTGTCGGCAACCGGCTCGGAGATGAACGGAACGGCCGTCATCACGAACTGGGAGATTAACCAGAAGCGCCCGCTCGCCAGCGTACATACGTATCCGAAATTCTCCATCCTGGATCCGGCCTTGACCTTCTCGGTACCGGCGGATCAGACGGTGAACGGTATCGTCGACATGATGTCGCATGTGATGGAGCAGTATTTCAGCCGCACAACGGATACGCCGCTGCAGGAGCGGTTCTGCGAATCGATATTGCAGACCGTCATCGAGAACGCCGAGCTCGCGATCCGCGAGCCGGACAACTATGAAGCGCGCGCGAACCTGATGCTGAGCGGCACCTATGCGCTTAACGGCGGGATGATCAGCGTCGGCATGCAGAACGATTGGGCCTCGCATGACATCGAACACGCGATTAGCGCCATCTACGACATCGCGCACGGCGCCGGACTGGCCATCGTCTACCCGAACTGGATGAAGTACGTCTATGACGCGCGCGTGGATCGATTCGCGCAATATGCGGTACGCGTATGGGGCGTCGACCCGTCCGGCAAGAGCGAAGAAGAGGTCGCGCTGGCCGGCATCGAGGAGACACGCGCCTTCTTCACGCGGATCGGCGCTCCGGCGACGCTCGCAGACGTCGGGATCGGCAGCGAATCGCTGGACCAGATGGCCGAGGATGCCGTCCGCTTCGGACCGCTGGGCTCGATGAAGCGGCTCGCGAAGGAAGATGTCCGTGCCATTCTCGAGATGAGCTTATAACCATCGATCTCCAACCGTCTTCTTGGCGGTTGGAGATTTTTCTAGCGATGCGGTATGCGCGCGTGTAGGAGTCTGCTATAATAGACCTAAATTGAAAGCGCTGTAATCGACATTTACCGACATTCTTCATCGAGGTGAACGCTTTGATCGCGCAAGCGGTAATCGTGAACGATACGAAGGAAGTACTCATGGTTAGACAATATGTGGAACGCGGCGATATCGTCTGGAATTATCCCGGCGGAGGCGTCGGCGTGTGCGAGACGCCGGAGCAGGCCTGTATTCGCGAAGTGAAAGAAGAGACGGGCTTCGACATTCGGATCATCGAGTGCCTCTGCTTCGAGAATCTGAAGTATACGTACACGGCGGAGATTATCGGCGGCACGATGAACGTCGATCGCACGCTGCCCAAGAACGAAGATATTCTCGAGGTCAAATGGGTCCGTCTGGACGACGACGCTTCGTTCGACGTCGTGACGAGACCGATTCGAAGACGCCTCTGTGGATAACGCTGGGAACGCATGCATGTTATGCCAATAATGTGGACAATCTATTGAGGATCGCACCTACGATACCTCAGGAGGTTATGACATGCACAATCAGATGCAGCCTTCCGGCAGAACGCAAGGCTTCGGTATGCAGAACGCCGACCTCGCCGGCAACGGCAATATGTCGTCCGAGCCGAACAGCGGCATGCCCAGCCAGACGGCGAACAACCCCTATGCAGGCTCGACGTTATCGACGAATGCTGCAGGGACCATGCAGCAAGCGATGCCGTCAACAGCGTATGCATCGACATCAGGTTCGGCGATGCCCGGCTACGGCAGTCAGATGGCAACGGGCGGTTCTTCCGGCGCAATGTCTTCGTTGAACAACATGAATGCGGCGAATACGACTACAAATACGAATACGCAACAGCTCTCGTATGACCAATTCCAGGAGCAAGTGCGCCAGCGGCAGGAGCAAGAACAGGTTATGGCACGGCAAGCGCTGCTCAGTGCAGGCGCTGACCGGCAGTCTGACCGAACCAGGGCGGTGCTGACGCAGCTCTCATCGCTTAGCCAAGAGATCCAGCGCGCGGAGAATCAGATCCAAGTGCAGATGGATGCCCAGCTTCGTCAGCTTCAACTTATCCATCAGCGCGTGCGCCAGGCCGAGAACCTCATTCAGGAGACGCTGCCGAATCTGCAGACGCAGGCTCCCGGTTCTGCAACGTTTCGTCAATAGACGCTGGTTCACGTTTGTCCGTAACCGCCCTTCACAGAGAAGGGCGGTTACTTTGCGCTTGCGGCGAATGGCGAGGTGAGCTATATATAAGTTGCATGCTTGCTTGGGGAATAATGGAATATCGCAAGTCAGAGCAATGAACGATTTGTTACCATAACCAAAGTTATGTTAACAAATTGCCATCGCGATATTCGAGAGGTAACATGCAAGATAGGAGAGTCATTCAAGAGAGGAAGGTTAGCGCATGAGTGTGGCACCTATTCAGCACTTGGCTGAACTTGTTCGCAGCAATGTTGGAAACGTCATCATTGGGAAAGAATCGATTATCGATAAGCTGTTGATCGCGATGGTTACATCCGGACACGTCCTGCTGGAGGATGTACCGGGTACAGGCAAAACCTTGCTCGCCAAGGCGTTGGCCGTCTCGATCGATTGCCGCTTCAAACGTATCCAATTCACGCCGGACCTGCTGCCGTCGGATCTTACCGGCATTCACTATTTCAATCAGCAGGCAGGCGCGTTCGAATTTCGGCCGGGCCCGCTGTTTACGAATATTTTGCTGGCTGACGAGATAAACCGCGCAACGCCGCGGACGCAGTCAAGCCTGCTCGAGTGCATGGAGGAGCGACAGCTTAGCATCGACGGCGAATCGCATACGCTGGAGCGTCCGTTCCTCGTCATTGCGACGCAGAACCCTGTAGAGAACCAAGGCACGTTCCCGCTCCCGGAAGCGCAGCTTGATCGCTTCCTATTCAAGCTGCGGATGGGTTACCCCTCCAACACGGAGGGCATTGCGATCCTGAAGCGCTTCATGGACGCGAGCCCGCTGTCCGAGATCGGAGCGGTGGCTGGGCGCGAGGCGATTATCGCGGCGCAGGAAGCATACCCGAAGGTGCTCGTCAGCGATGAGCTGCTCGCCTATATCATCGCGATTGTCGAGAAGACAAGGACGCATGCCGATGTCCACACCGGCGTCAGTCCGCGCGGCAGTCAAGCGCTCTTGAAGGCGTCGCAGGCGAATGCCGCCTTGCAAGGGCGCGACTATGTCATACCGGACGACATCAAGGCGATGGCCCCGGCCGTCTTGTCGCACCGCATCATTCTGCGCAGCTCCGCGCGCTCGAAGCAAGAAGCAGCCGACAGCATTATCGCAGGCGTACTGCAGAGCGTGCCAGTTCCCGCCGAGGAGTCGCTGCACGCCCGATAGGAGGCAAGCCGAATGGCGATCCATTACGTATTATTGACGCTACTCGCGTTATACGCGCTGCAGACCATGCTGTTCCGGCGATTCGGCATGCGCAGCGTTGAATATGAGCGCAGCTTATCGACAGGCGCTTGCTTCCAGGGCGACGAGATCTCGCTCGTCGAACGGCTCGAGAACCGCAAGTGGCTGCCGGTGCCCTGGATTCGCGTCGAGTCTCAGCTGCCTTCCGGGCTGTTGTTCCATTCGCAGGCGAACATGGAGATCAGCAGCGGGAGCATCTATCAGAATCATAAGAGCTTCTTCAGCTTGATGCCGTATACGAAAATTACGCGGCGGCATGCCTTGACCTGCATGCGGCGGGGCGTATTCCGGCTGGAGTCCGTTACGCTGTCGAACGGCGACCTGTTCGGCGTGACCACGTTCTCCTCCAAGCTGTCCTTCGAATTGGAGGTCGTCGTCTATCCGAAGCCGCTGGCCTACGAGGACATGAATCTGCCGAGCCACAGCTGGCAGGGTGACGTAACGGTGAAACGCTGGATTGTGGAGGATCCGTTCCTGACCGCGGGCACGCGCGAATATCGGTACGGCGACTCAATGCGCAGCGTGAACTGGAATGCTACGGCTCGGTCCGGGAAGCTGCAGGTGAACAAGCATGATTACACGGCGGACCACCGCTTATTCATCATCCTCAATGTCGAGGATCACGAGGGCATGTGGGATGCGGTGAACGACGTCGAGCTCGTCGAACACGGCATCTCCATGGCCGCAGGCCTGGCGCAGCATGCCGTAACCCAAGGCATGGAGGTCGGATTCGCCGCCAATGCCGGCATGATCCATGAACGCACGCAGCCGATTCGCACGGAGATCGGGGGCGGAATGCCGCATCTGACCGATCTGTACGATACGATGGCAAGGCTGGTCGTCGAACGGCTGCTGCCGATGCATGAATTGTTGTATCTGTTGGAGGAACAACTCGAGGAACGGACGGATATCGTGCTGCTGTCCGCATACGAGAGCGGTAAGCTGGCAGAAGCGATCGCTTCGCTTCGCATGAAGGGCCACGCTGTCAACTGCATTCGCATCGAGCGCGATCCTGTCGTGCCCGGCAGGGAGGAGCAGCCTGCATGAACGAGAACAAGATTGCGCTGATGCATAAGCTAAGGCCGCTTAGAAGCCTATGGATCGGCCTTACGGAGACGCTGGTTCTGCTGCCGATTCCGATCCTCGTTGCGGCCTACCTGCTGCCGGGTACGCAGGGCTTGTTGTGGATGCTGCTGCTGCCGCTAATCTATTGGCTCGCTGAACGATCGACCGTTCGCATGAAGCGCATTCGCATGGTATACCGGCTGTTGTTCGCCGGCCTATACGGATATGCCGCTGCTTGGGTCATGTTCGACAGCCTGCCAGGTCTATTGCTAGCTGGCATCGTAGGCGCGGGCATCGCCTATCGGGGCACTTCGCCGCTCATGCCGGACGATTCGAACCAGCTTCGCGAGCTTCTGCTGCCGGGCATCATCATCTACTTCCTCGTATCCGCGATCGGTCTGCGTTTCGAACCGGTCACGGAGTATCGAACTTTATTGACCATCGGCGGAATTGCGGCCGTAATGCTGACCTTGGTCCGCTCGAATCGGCTCGCCCTCATCGATGCGAATTACAGCGGACGAAGCGGTCGACAGGTCCCGAAGTCGGTGCTTGCCCGTAACCGCATTATGGTCGGAACGTTCGCTGCCATCCTTGCCTTCATTGTCTCGTTCCGTTTCCTAGAGGAATTATGGCATCGGCTGCGAGCGTGGCTGCAGTCGGCATTAAGCGGACTTGGCGGGGATCGGGTGGAAGAACCGCCCAGACAAGAGATGCCGACGCAAACACCGGAATCGCCGATGCTGCCAGAGCCGGTTAACGAACCGAATGCGATCCTGAAGCTGCTAGAGACGATTATGATGTACGTGGTCTTCATCCTGCTGGCCGTCGCGGCTGTCTATGTGCTCGTCTTGCTCATTCGCCGAATCCCCTTCGTCGCCAAGCTGGCGGCCCGTTGGCTGGCCGCTTGGCGCGGTCGAACGCGCGATGAGGGAAGCAAAGGTTATGAGGATGAAGTGGAGAGCGTCGCGCCGACCGACAGCTGGGCCGATCGCATCTCGCGCCGCGTCTCGGGGTGGTTCGGGGGCGAGTCGTGGTCGAAGCTGTCCGAATCCGATCGCGTCCGTTATCTGTTCCGGAAGCGATTCAGGGAAGCCGCCAAGAACGGGTTCGAGTATCGCCCTGCGATGACGCCGCATGAGAATGCGGAGGCGCTCAACCGATCGAAGCCTGAACAAGCCAATAACAATCGTGAGCTGACGACACTGTACGAGGAAGTCCGTTACGGGAATCGGCGCGTCACGAATGAGGAAGCCAATCAGTGGAAGTCCAAGTGGGGCCTGTGAGCAATCACAGGTCCTTGTTTACTTAACGCGGTCGCCCATCTTCGATTGACAGGCGATAGAGGATTTTCCACGCTTTTTGTCGAATAACAAAGGAGCTGGTTCGTTACATCCGGCTGACTCAACTATGAATTCGGCAGGTGAAAGCAAGATGAATAAATACCAAGAGGCTCTGCGAGTCTCTATCGATACCCAACTGACGCAATGGCTGCGTCAATCAGCCCAATCGATTCCCGGCGATGACGTCTACCGTTTCTTGCACTCGATTAAGGGAACGGCGGGCACAATCGGGTTAACGGCACTGTCTGAGGCTGCGGACAGATGCATGCATACCCTCGAGCATACGGATGCCATGCAAGCGGACTGGGATCCGGATTCCTTGCGGGATTTCTTAGCTCCGCTGCTGAGAACAGTCAGCGGCGCCTTATCCATGCCGGTACTTGGACTCGGAGCAGATGAGGATGAACGTCAGGCAGCAGCTATTGCGAACGGGACGGAGGGAAGCAATCGGCCTACCGTTCTGCTCGTCGACGACGATCCGACCTTCCTCGTCTACCTGAGAGAAGGATTAGAAGAACGCGGGTATGTCGTCATCACTGCGAACAATCCCGTGCAAGGCATGGAACAACTGCACGCCTTCGAACCGGATTGCGTCATCGTCGACCTGGTCTCGGAGCACGGATCCGGCTTCGACATGCTGCTCGCCTTGCGCGGCAAGGTCAAGCATCAGTTCATCCCGACTACGATTGTCAGCGCAGACGATTCCAGAGCAAGCCGCATTAAAGCTTACCGGCTGGGGGCGGATGACTATGTCGCCAAGCCGCTCGATATCGGCGAGCTGTCCGCAAGGCTTGAACGCCAGTTGGACCGCAAGCGCTTGTTCGATCGGATGGTCATTACCGACGAGTTGACCGGCGCGCTGCGCCGCTCGCAATGGCTGGAGGAGTTCGACCGTTACGCCAAGCTGCGGGCAGACGACCGTTCCGTCGCGGTCGGTCTCGTGGACATCAAGGGACTCCGGGCGCTGAACGAGAAGCTGGGATCGGCCGCGGGCGACCTCGCCCTGGAGACAGCCGGCCGCTTGCTGCTTGAACAGCTGCAAGCGAATCACGCGTCGATCGTCAGGCAGAGCGGAGGCACGTTCCTCGTAATGCTCGCGGATTGCTCACTGGAGCAGGCAGCGGAACAGCTTCGCCAATTCGCGGAGCGTTGCGCTGCTATCGAGCTATCGACGGAAGGGGCACGCGATGGCTTCCATACGCAGGCGAATTTCGCCGTTCAGCTGATGGAGGGCAGCGAAGCTTCCGCGTCTTATACGCTCGCTGCGGTGAAGGAAGCGCTCGAGAAGGTCAAGCAGCAAGCCGCGAACGATCGGAATGACCTTGCCGATCCGCCCATTGCCATTACGATTATCGACGATGATCCGATCATCCGCTCGATGCTGATGCATCATGCCGCGAACGTATTCCCGAGCTCCGCCACGCTCGAAGTGAACGCTTATCCAGACGGTGAAACGTTCATGAATCAGGCGAATCTCGACGGATCCCATCCTCATATCGTCATCCTGGATCGCATGATGCCGCGCATGGACGGCTTCGAAGTGCTGCAGCGTCTGCGCTCGCGCGCAGACGGATCACGCTTCACGATCCTCATGCTTACGGCTAAGAAGAATGAGGCCGACATTGTCCAAGCGCTCCGACTCGGAGCGGACGAATACATGACGAAGCCCTTCAACATTCGCGAGCTGGAGGCCCGGCTGCAGCGCCTGGCCAAGAGGCTGCATTAAGATGCAGCAGGAATTGATGTTACCCGTCATTCTCGTGCTCGCGCTGACAGGCCTCTTGCTTGTGATGCTCCTATACCTCACGGTACGCAAGACGATCGGCAATCGACATCGCAGACGCTTGGAGTCAGCGATGGATGTCATGCGCCAACCCGTATTCGAGTGGCTGCAATACGGAACAGCGACCCGACATTTACGTCTGACGCCCTCGATGGTCGTCCATGAAGCCGCCGAGCTGCTGCTTGAGCAATATACGCGCGTATTAAGCGGGGACGAGTTCGAAGCCCGAATACGCGCATTCGCCGACAGTCAATTCACTTCGCAATATCGAGAACGCCTCAGGAAGCCAGGCAGAGGCACGCGGCTGAATACGCTGCGGCGAATCGAACGATTCGATATGCGGCATATGGAAGCCGATCTGATCGGTCTCTTGGCGGATCCTCGCAAATTCAGCAAAATGACGACAGGGGAAATCGCTCTAACATTCAAGCTGCTGGCGAGATGGGATTCCGATGAAATGCTGCCCATGCTAAGACAATCCCGATTCACTTGCTCCGTCTACGAAGGGCGGTTAATCGCTGCAGGCATGAGCGAGTCCGCGCTGAGCCGCTTGCTGACCGATCGCGAGGCTTATCCCGAAGCCTGGATCCTCGTGGCCATTGACGTCATCGGGCTGCGAAGACTGGAAGGCATGACCGACGAATTGTTGTCCCTGCTGGAGCATCCGGACAGCGAATTCCGCATTCGATCGCTCAAGGCGCTCAGCGAGCTGAGCCTTGTACCCGCGGATCCGCGATTCCTGCAGCATGCGCAATCCGGGCAGTGGGAAGAACGCAATATGGCGGCCAAGCTATTCGGTAAGCTGCGCGACCCGATCTATACGCAGCCGCTGCTGGGACTGCTCTCCGACCCCTCTTGGTTCGTACGTTCGCAGGCCGCGCAGTCGATCATGCAGTATCCGAACGGGCAAGCACTGCTCCAGCATGCAGCCGAGCATGCAGAGGATCGTTATGCCCGCGACATGGCCGCCGAATGGAAGGGAAGGGGGCTGCCGAATGCGTAACCTATGGCCGTTGCTTGAGAACGTGCTTACATGGCTGTCGGTCACGGTACTCGTGTATATGGGCGTCGTGATTCTCTTCTAC
>JAEWJS010000084.1 GCA_023386495.1 Bacillota bacterium
CGGTACTGCCATGTGGGTCCCTCCATTCGCAAGCCGAAATTTCGGCTGTGCTGCTAAATGCTTCCATCATTATATCCAACTATATGTACCGGCGATAGGACTTTAACAAATCTTGAGATTACCCGCGGATCACGGGAATGAAAAAAACACAAGGCATCTCGCCTTGTGCGCTTGGATCCGAGCGGATTATACGGCCGCCCATTCAATTCTTGAGAATTCGCGGCTCGGTGTCAGGACACGGGACTCTGCAGCCAATCGCTCTTGCTTGGAGATCATTGCGGCAGCCAGGAAATCCGCGTAGTAGCCGGTTACTTCCTCGCTGGCTGCAGCGCGGCAGCTCTCGCAGCAGCCAAGCGGATGTACCACGCGGAAATACCCCGTCTTGAACAGTACATCCCCGCCGTCCAACTCCTCCAAACGATTACAGCGGACGCAGTAGAATAGTTCGGAACCTGTCACCATGCTTCACTCCTTCTTCGGATCATTACACCAAGTGTATCAAACCGGCCAAGTAATGGATACAATTTGTATCTCTGTTATCTTTAATTTATGACAATTGTCGAGCATTGTCAACCCTTTTTTCCTGGTTTCGTTTGTTCTTTTTTGTCAAAGCAGGGCAGGAGACAGGGTCTGTCATCATACCTCTTTAATACATACCCAAGTCCCGCGCAATTTATTCAACATTTCTCGATTTATTTTTTCAACTCCCGCATCCTGCCTTCCGATTCCCTTCGCTTCTGGCTGATCATGCCCTCCCGTGACCGTGAAGCTTAAGCTGCTCATGCAGCCGCATCCGCTCGTCCTCATCGACG
Organism: Bacillota bacterium; assembly: GCA_023386495.1. Lineage (GTDB taxonomy): Bacteria > Bacillota > Bacilli > Paenibacillales > Paenibacillaceae > Paenibacillus_I. The sequence goes on from JAEWJS010000084.1 coordinate 813, forward strand.
ACGTAATACCATATACCCTTAATCAGTCTTCCTGAACCTGCGATTTCCATCTCCCGCATGCGCGGCGGCTTCCCGCGAAACTCGGAGGCGCATCGCTTCATGTCCTCGAAGGTCATATTCGTCTTCACCATCTTTGCCGTTGAACGCAAGAGCTTGTCCATCTGCAAGGCAGTCGACGGGCGAAGCGTCTTGTTCGCCAGGGCCGACAGCACTTGCCGCTGACGCTCGCTGCGTCCCAGGTCTCCCCGCGGATCCTGCTTGCGCATGCGGCTATACTCCAGCGCCTGGCTGCCGTCCAGCTCGATCAGCCCTTGCTTGAACTTGTATCCCTCATGCTGAAACGCAGTCGGGTTATTGACCTTCACGCCGCCTAAATGGTCAATGATCGCCTTGAAGCCCTTCATATCGACGCTGATGTAATAATCGATCGGATAATCAAGCAGCAGCTCAACGGTCCGCACCGTCATCGCCGCTCCCCCGAATGCGTACGCATGGTTGATTTTATCCTCGATGCCGAGTCCTGCGATCTCCGTCCTCGTATCCCGCGGAATGCTCAGCAGTAGCGTATCACGGGTCTGTGGCTGGACAGAAGCGACGACGAGCGTATCCGCGCGTCCTTGCTCGCCAGCCCGGCTGTCCGATCCGATGATCAGAACCGTATAACCCTGTCCCTTGGATCCGGATTCAGGCTGCCCCTTCAACTGAACGACCTCGTGATCGCTGCTGGTGAACGGAGGCCATGATTCCGGGAGCGGCTCGTACATGTCCATGGCCGCCGCTTCGGCCTGATGATACAGATGCCACATATACCCCCCTGCAGCAACAGCCCCTAGGAGGACGAATATCCCGCATCCCGCTAACAGCTTTTTCCACGATTTGTTCATTGTTGGCGCTCCTTTCGCTCCTTGATAAAGATCAAGAAAGATTTGCCCGCTGCCTGCGTATACTAGTGGCAGTGAATGGCAATAACTGCAGATATAAAGATACGAATTGTATCTATTGATACAAATTACTGCTATACCACAAATTTTTGCGACATTTTGTTGCAAGACATGCAATTGTCGGTTTTCCGTATTAATATGAGGATAGGTTGGAATAGGAGGAATAGCATGGAGATTGGGAGCCGCATCGCTAAATTGAGAGAGCAACGGGGATGGACGCAAGAGCAAACGTCCTCCGCGCTTGGGATCTCCCGTGCAGCGCTATCGCATTATGAGAAGAATCGCAGGGAACCTGACACTGACACCCTGACGAAATTTGCCGATTTATTCCATGTTTCGATTGACTATTTAGTAGGAAGAACGGATCACCCGCATATGACGCTGGATCCCGATGTCCGCTCCTTTGCTGATGGATTGGAATTGTCCGACGAGGAGATTATGGAACGATTCGCCCTCGCCATCGACGGACGCAAGCTGTCTCCTGACGAAGCACGCCGTTTCATTGCTTTCGTCCGGGCCGAACGCATGATGCAGAGCAAATAATTCAAGCTTGATTACAACCTTAAAAAGGGCCAGCACCGGCGTCATGCCGATGCTGGCCCTATTGTCTTCCTCGCCTTTATGTAACCGCCACAGCTGCTGCCTTACGCGTCTCTCCGATCACGTCGAGCGCTTCTTCCGCCTTCTTCGCGGCATACAGCGGCGCATAGTATTCGCATGTCCGCTTGATTCCCTCCGCCAGATTCACCTGCGGCTGCCAGTTCAAATGCTCCACAGCCATCCGATTATCCAGGCTGCTATGCTGAATGTCGCCCGGCCGCGCATCCTCGAAGCTTACCGTCTGCTCCTTCCCGGTTACCGTCTCGAATGTGCGAACAAGGTCGACCAGACTGATCGCGGATGACGTGCCGATATTCACGATGCGGCCGCTGCCGTGGTGAATGGCTTGCATATTGGCCTCTGCGATATCGCCGACATAGATGAAGTCCCTCGTCTGCGAGCCGTCGCCGAAGATTCGCAGCGTCTCGCCGCGCAGAGCGCGATCCAGGAAAATCGAGATCACGCCGCCTTCTCCCTTCGGATCCTGCCGAATGCCGTAGACGTTCGCGTAGCGCAGTATGGTGTACTCCATCCCATAGAGCGATGCGAAGGTCTGGATATAGTATTCCGGCACGAATTTGGATACGCCGTAGAAGGATATCGGCTGCTTCGGATGCTCTTCCGTTACCGGAAGCGCGACAGGCTGGCCGTAGACGGCCGCCGAAGAGGCATAGATGAACTTGCGCACGCCGGCCTTCACGCAGGCTTCGAGCAGGTTCACGGTGCCGGAGATGTTGATGGCCGCGTCTTCGCCGGGATCGACAATCGAGTGCTGGACATCGATCTGTGCGGCATGATGGATCACGACGTCCGGACGCTCATGCTCCAGGATGCGCTTCAGCTCCGCGGAGCGGATATCCTCCTGGTAGAAGCGAGCCTGTGGATTGATATGCTCCCGCTTGCCTGTCGACAGATTGTCTATGATTACGGTTCGATAGCCGAGCTCGACCGCCCGATCGACGATATGGGAGCCGATGAAGCCGGCTCCGCCTGTTACTAGTACTTTCATTGCCATCCACCTTCGTCCCTTATTATAAATTGCTAGGATCGACTTCCTACACGACTGCGGTAACGGATTGTTCGGCAGCGACGACTGGACGGCCAATGCTGTAATAGGTATAGCCGAGCGATTCCATCTCCCTCAGCTCGAAGCAGTTGCGGCCGTCGATTATGACCGGCTGTTTGAGCAGATCGCGGGCACGCGTCAGGTCTAAGCCCTTAATATCGTTCCATTCCGTCAGGATCACGCACGCGTCCGCGCCGCGGATCGTCTCATAGACGTTAGCGCCGTATTCTGTCTCGGGCGAAAGCTGCTTGCTTGCCTCCGGGATCGCAACGGGATCGTAGGCCTTAACCGTTGCTCCCATGGATTGCAATACAGGGATAATGTCCAGGGACGGCGCGTAGCGCATGTCATCCGTATTCGGCTTGAACGCCAGGCCGAGCACGGCGATATGCTTGCCGCTAAGATCGCCGAACGCTTGCACGAGCTTATCGACGATCAGCATGCGCTGGCGGTGATTGATCTCGATGACGGATTCGATGATCTTGAAGTCGTAACCGTTGCTATTCGCGATCGCCTTCAGCGCCTCCGTGTCCTTAGGGAAGCAGGACCCGCCGTAACCGATGCCCGCTTGGAGGAACTTCGAGCCGATTCGGCTGTCGAGGCCCATACCGGCCGCTACTTGCGAGACGTCTCCGCCGACGCGTTCGCACAGATTGGCGATTTCGTTAATGAAGGAGATCTTGGTGGCGAGAAAAGCATTCGCCGCATACTTGATCATCTCGGCGCTCTCCAGATCCGTCAGGAATACCGTTGTCTCGAACGGCGCATGCAGCTCCGCTACGATCGATGCCGCAAGTTCGCTGTCCGAACCGATAACGGCACGTTCCATGCTCATGCAGTCCGCGATCGCCGTCCCTTCGCGCAGGAATTCCGGATTCGAGACGACATCGAACGCGATCGAACCATCCTTGCGATGCTCGGCTACCGTAGCTTTCACGATCCGTCCCGTCCCGACCGGCACCGTGCTTTTCGTCACGACGACCTTATAGCCGTTCAAGTGTTCGCCGATCGACTTCGCTACCGCCTTGACGTAAGTCAGATCCGCTTCGCCCGTGGAAGACATCGGCGTGCCAACCGCGATGAACACGATGTCCGACGCCTCGATTGCGCTGCCGATATCGTCCGTGAAGGACAGGCGGCCATTCTCGGTGTTCGAAGAGACCAGCTCTTCGAGACCCGGCTCGTAGATCGGGATGACGCCTGACTTGAGCAGATCGATCTTGCGGCGATCGATGTCGCAGCAGATGACCTGATGCCCGACCTCCGCGAAGCACGTACCCGATACCAACCCGACATAACCCGTTCCGACTACCGCTACTTTCTTCATCTGCTGCTGCCTCCCAATGTCACCAATTGATTGTGATACAGTTCATTCAGATAATCCTGCAGGTCGCCCTTCAGATCCTCGCGCTGCAGCGCGAAGTCGATCTGCGCCTTAATGAAGCCGAACTTATCGCCCACGTCGTAGCGAACGCCGGAGAAGTTATAGGCCAGCACGGTCTGCAGCGCATTGAGCTGCTGGATGCCGTCCGTCAGCTGAATCTCGCCGCCCGATGTCGGGGAGAGGCTGCCCAGGATATCGAAAATTTCCGGACGAAGCACGTAGCGCCCCATGATCGCGTAGTTGGACGGCGCGTCTTCCTTCTTCGGTTTCTCGATAAAATTAGCGACCCGCACGACATTCGGAGCAATCTCCAAGCCATGCGGGTCGATGACGCCATATTTAGAGAGATCATCGTCCGGCACGGCCTGCACGCCGACTACCGACGATTCATACGTTTCGAATACATTGATGAGCTGCTTCAGGCACGGCACCTCGGATTGCACGATGTCGTCGCCGAGCAGCACCGCGAACGGCTCATGCCCGATGAACTTGCGCGCGCACCAGATCGCGTGTCCCAAGCCTTTCGGCTCGCCCTGGCGGATATAGTGAATCTGCGCCAGCTCGTTAATCGCGGAGAGCTGTTCAAGCTCCTTCCACTTGTTCTTCTTCGCCAGCGTCTCTTCCAGCTCGAACGATTTGTCGAAATGATCTTCGATGGCCCGCTTGCCGCGGCCGCTGACGATGATGATGTCCTCGATCCCGGAATTGACGGCTTCCTCGATAATATATTGAATCGTCGGCTTGTCGACGATCGGCAGCATTTCCTTCGGCTGCGCCTTCGTGGCAGGCAGGAATCGGGTACCGAGCCCCGCCGCCGGAATAATCGCTTTTTTAACTTTCATCACTTTCTCCTCCTAATACGAACCTTTATTGAGTAGGACCATCGAGATGGTCTTAAATACGATCTTCACATCGAGCATGAACGAACAGTTGGATACGTAGTAGAGGTCATGCATGATTTTCTCCCCGTGGGGGATATCCGAACGTCCGTTCACCTGCGCCCAGCCGGTGATGCCCGGCTTGGCTAGCAGCCGCTGGCGCTGCAGCGCGTTGTACTTATCCGTAATCTGCGTCACCTCCGGACGCGGTCCGATAATGCTCATCTCGCCTTTCAGCACGTTGTAGAACTGCAGCAGCTCATCGATGCTCGTCTTGCGCAGGAAGGCGCCCAACTTCGTCACGTTCGGGTTGAAGCCGGACTTGAAGACGAAGTCGTCCGGCACGCCGTCGATCCACTCGTCATAGTTGTTCTTCGCCTGATTCGGTGCCGCCACTTGCTTATGCGCCTGCTTCATCGTACGGAACTTATAGATCGTGAACGGCACCCCGTTCTGGCCCGTTCGCTGCTGCTTGAACACGACCGGCCTTCCGTCGCTGAGCATGATCGCGAGATAGACGAGCAACAACAATGGCGAGATAAAGATCAGAATGCCCGCGCTGAACAGCACGTCGCACACCCGCTTCAACCTTGCATACGGCAGCGTATCCACCTGCATCTGCGTCTGGTTCCGGACCCTGCCGTGCTTAAGCTCGATGTCCACCGCCACCCGCTGCTGCATATTCGAATTCATTGTACCTCTCACTCCTCCTATGGCTTCTAATGCTTCTATCTCATTCGGTAACCGTTACTGCATCGATTGGGAACGCTCCGGGTATCCCGCTTCCACAGGGAGCTGCAGCTTGCCCGTGTAGCGGAGCTTCTCGAACAGCTCGCCGTAGTACGCGTGGATCCGCGCCACGACCTGACGCTCCGTGAAGGCGTACTCGACGAGGCTGCGCCCTTCGCTTCCCAGTTGGCGGCGATAACCCTCATGCGCCAACAGCCGGCCGATGGCCATGGCCATCTCCGGCACGTTCTTGTAATTGACCAGCAGCCCGTTCGTGCCGTGGATGACGACCTCCCGCGTGCCGATGACGTCCGTAGCGACGATCGGCTTGCGATAGGTCATCGCTTCCAGCACGATGCGCGGAATCCCTTCCTTCTCCGACGAGAGGACGACGATATCGGACAGTTCAATCCAGCGGTAGATGTCCAGTTGGTGCCCGACCAGCCGCACCTGCTCGGTCAGCCCGTAGGCGGCCACCTGGCTGCGGATGCTCTCCTCCAGCTCGCCTCTTCCGGCTAGGACGCAGACATAGTTCGTCACGCCGTTCTCCTTCAGATGGCGGAGACTGTCGATCAGGTAGGCATGATCCTTGACCGGCTCGAACCGCGCGCCCATGAGCAGCACAGGCACGCCGCTTGGAATCTGCCATTCCGCCCGAAGCGCGTCCAGCTCCTCCTGCGTCATCTGCTCTCTGCGGCGGTCAAGCGCTTCTAGATCGACGCCGTTCCCTTCGTAATACACCGTCGCTCCGGGCGCATAGGCCCGAATCTTCTCGATATCTTCCTGGTTCTGCGACGCAATCGCATGGCCGAACCACGCGCCGACCTTCTCGAGCATGCGAAAGAGCCGATTTCGCAATCGGCTCTGTCCGTCATAGAAGGGAAGGCCGTGCGTTGTGTGCACGACGACGGGGACTCTTGCGAGCCACGCCGCTATGCGTCCGACAACGCCGGCCTTCGCGGTATGCGTATGTACGATCTCGTATTTCTCCTTGCGCAGCAAGCTCGCAAGCCTGAACGTCGACAGCAGATCGGCAAGCGGCTTGATCTCCCGTCTCATGGGCACGAACTTCACTTCGAAGCCGTACCGATCGACTAGCTGGGGATCATAGCCTTCCGGAGCCGAGATCAGGTGGATCTCATACCCCATCTCTTTCATCAGCGCCAGCTTATCCAGCAGGATCTTATGGCTGAGCGCCGTCGTGCAGACATGAGCAACCTTCATTCGGCTGTTACACCCCCGCCGGCTGATCCGCGTAATAGGCGGTATACCAGGCAGCGAATTTGGCGAGGCCTTCCTCGATCGAGGTATAAGGCTTGAAGCCGACCGCCTCTCGGAGCGCCTCTATGCTAGCGTACGTTGCGGGCACGTCGCCGTCCTGCATCGGCAGAAGCTCAATGTCCGCTTTGCGTCCGAGGGCAGCCTCAAGCGTCCGAATGAAGTGCATGAGCTCGACGGGCTCGTTGTTGCCGATGTTGTAGACGCGGTATGGCGCATAGCTCGTGGCCGGGTTCGGCTGCAGCCGGTCCCAATCCGGATCGCCGGCCGGGATCGTATCCATTAACCGCACGATCCCTTCGACGATATCGTCGATATACGTAAAATCGCGGCGCATCTGTCCATGATTGAACACTTGGATTTTCTCGCCTGCGAGAATTTTCTTCGTGAAGGAGAAGTAAGCCATATCCGGCCGGCCCCATGGCCCGTAGACGGTGAAGAACCGCAGCCCTGTAGTAGGCAGCCCATACAGATGGCTGTACGTATGGGCGAACAGCTCGTTCGCCTTCTTCGTGGCGGCGTACAGGCTGACCGGGTGGTTGACCGGATCGGCCTCCTCGAACGGCATCTTCGCGTTCGCGCCGTAGACGGAGCTCGAGGATGCATAGATCAGATGCGGCGTCTTCTGATAGCGGCACGCTTCCAGAATGTTCGTGAAGCCCGCAATGTTCGATGCAACATAAGCATGCGGGTTCTGCAAGCTGTAACGAACCCCCGCCTGCGCCGCTAAGTGAATGACCCGGTCAAAGGCATGCCGCTCGAACAGCTGCTGAACGGCCTTCAAGTCCTCCAGATGGATGCGCGCCAGCTCGAATCGTTCGTGCGCGATCAGTTGCAGCACGCGGTCTTCCTTCAGACGCACGTCGTAGTAGTCGTTAAAGTTATCGGCGCCTACCACCTCATGACCCGCTTCGAGGAGTCGCAGCGCAGTATGGAAGCCGACGAACCCGGCTGCGCCGGTTATTAATATCTTCATGAAGATTACCCCTTCCTTAGCCCCATTATAGTTCTTATACCGGCTCAATCCAATCCATAAGGTTCACCTAGTTAATGATACATTTTTGTGAATTTAGCAACATAAAAGATACGTAATGTATCACAATAGGCATGCAAAAACGCTACTCGTACGACATGGACGTATTCGTATCCACATCCTGCCCCGCAAGCCGCAGCACCAATTGTCCCCTGCCGCTCTCGATCCAATAGCGTTCCCGATCCCGAGGCCGATTGAATCGAATCTGGTTATACCGGAAGAAGATCCGCGCTCCGCGACCCGTATTGCGCGTTCGGATCCCGACTTGCGTCTCCCCGCTTGCGGCATGCTTGTTCACGAGGCTGTTATGCTCGATCGTTAGATCCACGTCCTTGCCTTCAGCCTGAATATCGAAGGCATACACGTCGCCCGAGGAACCGTTATGGCGCCGGAAGTTCGAAATCGTGTTCTGCTGGAATACGATTCTGCGCTGATCGCCGAAGATGGCGACCCCCGTCTCGTTCTCCATCAGCGTATTGCCCAGCACCTGAATATCCCGGTTGCCGTAGCCGTTAGGCTCCGTCATCTTGATGCCGATCGAGCTGCCGGTAATGATATTGTTCGAGATAATGCCTGTGAGGGCGTTATTGAAAATCGTGAAGCCGCTCTTCTTGCCGTGGCACTTGTTATGGCTAACGAGAAAATCCGTTACCGGATGCGTGACCTCGCGATCGCTATTGCCGAACCCCTGAATGGAAATATCCGAAGTCCCGCTCTCATAGATCTGATTGGAGGTGACCACCGCTCCTACCGCTCCGCACAGCCGAATGCCGTGCTGCAGACTTCTGCGAACGGTGGAGCCGAGCACGATTGTCCCTTCGGACCGTATCAGCTCGATGCCGGAGCCTCGGCGCGTATCCTCGATATCGCAGTAGAGCACCTTGCAGTTCCGGGAAGGCTCATTGCGGTTGTATCCGACTCGGATGCCGGAATCATCGCTCTGCACGACGCGCACATGCTCGATCGTGCAATCATGGCTGGCCCGTACATGGATGCCCGTATTTTCGCCGCCTTGATTGTTCGTCACCTCGCGAATCTGCAGATGAGAGATATGCACGTCTCGCGTCTCGTTGATGCGGATCGCATCCTCATTGCGCTTCGCCATCCGGATGATCGTCGAATCCTTGCCTGCGCCGACGATCTTCATGGGCTTCTCCACGAGCAGCATATCCCGAATGACATACGTCCCTGCCGGAAAATATACCGTGCCCGCGTCCTTCGCAGCCTTCGCGATCGCGCGGCGGATCGCTTCCGTGTCGTTCGTCTTGCCGTCGCCGAGCGCGCCTTCCTTCTTGACGCTGATCCATCCGGCAGCAGGCGTCTCGGGATTCGCCATGGCCGACCTCTGCTCTGTCACGGGGACGACGCGCTGCTGCTCCGCGATTGCCATGGGGGCGGCTGCCGTATTGCCGCTGCTCGGCCAGCCCAGGAAGCGGCCGGCTAAGTAGCCCAGCCCCAGCGTGCCCGCCGAGAGCAGGAAGCCCTTGCGCGTCATGCCGCCTCCGGCATTATCCCGTCTGGGTTCTCTCATATGGCATCCCGACTCCTTTGGTGGATAGTAGGGAGAGGTAGAGCTGCTCCGTCTGCTCGAGCGTGCGCTCCAGCGTGAACCGCTCGGATACCGCATGCTTCGCGTACTGACCCATTCGTTCTCTAATCCGGCCGTCCATCGCAGCCAAGGCGCTCATCGCCTTCGTCATCTCGGCGCGATCATCCGGCTCGACAATGAAGCCGCTGTGCGGCGGATCCAGAATCTCGCCGACTCCGCCGGATCGCGTAGCAATGACAGGCAGCGCGGATGCCATCGCCTCGATGACGACATTCGGGAAGCCTTCCCAGAGGGAAGCCAACACGAAGGCATCGGCGGCGCGCAAGAGGCGCGGCACGTCGCTGCGCAAGCCCGCTAGGCATACATTCGCCTCAAGTCCGAGCTCCGCGATCTTCCGTTCGATGTTCGGCCGCAGCGAGCCGTCGCCGATCAAGAGCAGCGTGATGCGGCGCTTCGCCGGCTCCAGATCGGCTAAGCTCTCGAGCAGTCTCAGATGGTTCTTCTGTCGCTCCATCCTGCCTACCGTGGCGAATACAAAATGATTCTCCGGAATGGCCAGCTCACGCCGCAGCGCGCAGCGGCTCTCGCCCTGCACAGCCTCGAAGCGCGCCAGGTCAACGCCGTTATAGATGACCGTCAACTGCTCTCTGCTTACCGCGCCGCTCTTCACCTGCCGCTCGCCTGCAGCCTGACAGACCGCCGTTACGCGGTCCGCGTACCGCTTCGTCATGCCGAGCAGACGCTCCCGCAGCCTTCCGCCGATGTTCTCGTTACGTATGGATGAGATCACGACCGGCACGCCGGCCATCCTGCCGAACAGGCGGCCGATCAGATCGGCGTGGAACATGTAGGCATGCAGCACGTGAGGCTGCTCGCGCTTCAGAATCCGGAGCAGCTGGAATAAGCGCGGCCAGCCGGACGGCCGTTTCGTGAAGCCCAGCTCATAGACCCGAATGCCGTTCTCGCGCAGCCGGTCGGCCAGCTTGCCGCCGCGCTCCAGCGAGACGACGACCGGCTCATAGATGCTGCGATCCAGCCTCGTCATCGTCTGGTAGAGCATCATCTCGGCCCCGCCCGTGTTTAATCCCGTAATTAGGCCCATCACTTTGATCCGGTCTCTCATCATGTCCGCCTTGCTCTCCTTCTTCATCGCAATCCGGCGCAAGCAGCCTTACCTCAGCCGTCAGACGCTGGTCAATACTTCCCGGTACTCCCCGGCAATAATGTCGATATGGAATTGGCCTGCCCGTTCGCGCTGCCGCTGCCGGTCTGTCTCGGTCCCCTCGCCGATCGAGGCGATGATCGCCTGCGCGAGCTCCTCTTCGCCCCCGATCGGAATCATGATGCCGTAGCGCCCACCGTCAAGTACGTCCGGGACGCCGATGCATGCGGTCGCGACTGCCGGCAGCCCGACGGCAAGCGCCTCAAGCAGCACATTCGGCATCCCTTCCCAGCTTGAGCTGAGCACGAACAGATCGGATCGCGCCATATACGCATAGGGGTTGGCGGTAAAACCGACGAAGTCGACATGCTCCCGCACGCCAAGCGTATCGGCCAATGCTTCCAGATGCGCGCGCTTCGGCCCTTCGCCCAGCACGATCAGTCTGGCAGGCACCTCTTGAATGGCCTTGGCGAACCCTCTGAGGAGCAGATCATAATTTTTCTGCTCGACGAGCCGTCCTACACTGATGCAGACCGGCAGCATTTTATCGCGCAGCCAGGGGTGGTCGACTTCCTCGTCGGCCAGCCGACGAATTTCCTCCGTCACGACCGGGTTATGGATGATCGACACCTTATCCCGGGACATCCCGGAATAGGCCAGCAGATCCTCTGCCATGCCCTGCGACAATGCGATGACGCGATCCGCTTTCGGATAGAACAGCCGATATAGCATGCGGTAGAGTCCGCCCTTGCCGGTCTGCCGCATCGAGAAGCTCGGGGCGTTCGCCTCCCGCAGGACGATCTTCGGCCGCTTCTTCATGAACGGCCTCAGCGCGAGCAGCGCGACGTTCAGATGACCCAGCGTGGAGAAGACGACATCCGGTTGGATGCGGTTAATCTCCCTGAGCAGCCGAATGATGCTGTGGCGTACGCGCTTCGTGCCCAGATCGATTACTTGCGTATCTGCAGGCAGTTGGCTGACATACGGCCCCTCCAGCTTCAAGGTAATCAGCGTCAGCTCGATCTCGCTGCGGTTCATGTGCCTGAGCAGATTGACGACGACCCGTTCTGCTCCGCCTCCGCGAAGGGACGGCGTAATGAAGACAACCTTACGCATTCACAACTCTCTCCTTAGCGTGGATGTTCACTCTCGCTTACACGCCGATGCCTGCATCGGTCGGTTCATGTCCAGGCAGTTGGGCGGGATCGACGTTGCAGATGATGTACCGGAATTTGCCCGATGCCGATGCCTCGATATGCGTCGTGAATTCGAACTCGATCCGGCAGCCGTTGCCCATAATGCGGCGGATCTCGCCCGTAATCTCATCCAGCTCGCGCGACCGGTCCAAGCTGCCGTCAGGAGCCGCGGTATCGACCAGCCGGATTCGGATCTGGTCCAGCTGCTCCTGCACGACCTGATACTGCTTCACCCACTGCTGCTTGAACATCATCAAGGTGAAAATCGAGCCGTGGAACTGCCCGCCGGAAGGCGTATAGAACATATCGCTTTCGCGCCCGATCACCTCTCGGAGCATGCGATGGGGTCTGCCGCAGCCGCAGCTCTCTTCGGACCAGGCGCCCATGTCGCCGATCCGGTACCGAATGAGCGGCATGGCGTAGTTCGCGAGCGATGTGACGACAATATGTCCGATCTCGCCCGGGGCGGCAAGCGTGCCGTCATCCCGCACAATCTCGAGATATGTATAGTACTCGGAAACATGCAGCCCCTTGTGCGTGCTGCATTCGCATGCCATATCGCCGACCTCGCGTGATCCGTACCGATTGAACACCTCGGTCTGGAACACCTCCTCGATCACGCCCCGCATCTCTTCCGTCAGCACGCCGGCTGTCGTCATGATCGAATGCGGCGCATGAATCGAGATTCCGCGGCGTCTGACATAGCGGGCCAGATTGTAGATGCTCTCGACGTAGCTGAGAATCTGACGCGGCTTGAACCGGTTGATCGTCCTCACATAGACGTCCATGCGGTCATCGGACATATTATAAGCGTTCAGCCAAATCTCGTTCCGAAGCCAGCGGCCCGCGTTCGTGCGCCACGTCTCCTTGCCAACCATAATGTCGCGCACCGATCCCCACAGCCGAATCTGCTTGTCGCCCAGCGATCTGCCGCTCCATTCGTCGAACAGGATTTTGTTCGCCTGCGACCAATTCTGATAATCGTCGTCTTGGATGAATACCGCCTGCTTCCCCGTAGAACCGCCCGATGAATTCTCGCGCCATTTACGGTCAGCCAGATCATCCGAACGCAGCGACTCGAAGGAATCGCGAAGGATGTCCTTATCAAGGAACGGCAGCCGCTCGAATCGGTCCAGCCGGATCTGCCCTTTCTCGACCAAGCCGTTCAGGACCATGAGCTGCCGATAATAAGGGACACGCTCGTAAGCGTGCTTCAAGAGCGCCTCCAGCCTGGCGTTCTGCTCGCGCTTCATCGCATCCGGCGGCAGCCACTGCCACTCCCTTAGCCGCTCCAGCTTATCCATGACATGCTGATGGGTATTCAGCTTGAGCTGGACCATTTGCTTCCTGATTCCGATCATCCTTCATCTACCTCGCTCGCCATTAATGTTCATCCTCTTCCTGTCGGATCGACTCGCGATCCAGCCCATTCCGATAATCAATCCCGTCTGGAACACGACGCCGGACAGGCAGAATAGTATAATGCCCGTCAACGCGCTGCCCGTCGTAAAGCCGTACCAGAGCGCCAGCGTCCGCACCGCCGTCATCGCGATCTCGAAGACGAGGATCAGCTTCTGCTTGTTCAGCACTTGGGCCGTTACATATGCGGGCGGATTCAGGTAGCCGCAGTAGAGCCACAGCACCATCCACCTCGCATACTCGCCGGCTTCTCGCCATTGCTCGCCCAGGACGACTGCCAGAATCTCCGGCCCCCATACCGCGATGAGGCACGCCGGCGCAATTCCGACAAGCGCAAGCCCCGCCGTCGTCTTCGCGTACAACGGAAACAAGCGCCCCTCGGCGTTATGCACGGTTGACGCTCGCTTGAGGTATACCTGGCGGATCGACTGGCTAATGACCTGTATCGGGACTTGGAGCAGACGCAGCGCCAAGCCGTACAAGCCCGCCGCGGCCGCGCCGTAATAGAAGGCAAGCATAACGGGTGCAGCATGCTGCGACAGTGAGCTCAGCAGGCTCTGCGGGAGATTGAACAGCGGGAATTGCTTATACTTCGCGAAAGCTTGCTTCATGCCGCTCCAATTGAGCGATCCCTTAATCTGTCTTCCGTCTTCCCGCCAGGTCTGATAGCCCAGCATGAGCGTTGCGAGCCATTGTCCGGCCAATTGGCCCATAATGAGCCCCGCGCCGCCCCAGCCTGCCAGCCCGGTCGACAATTGCGTTCCGGTCACGCCACCGGAGCGCACCATCTGCGACACCGACTGCCTGCGGAACGTCTGCCGTCTTGTACTCCAGTAGTTCAGGCACTGGTAGCCGCCCATGGCGAGCACGCTCGCCGGAATCCAGACGGCCCACAAGGAATCGATCGCTTGCGTCCACGGCGAATCTGTCAGGAACAGCAGCGCCAAGCCTGCTCCGGCTGCGAATGATACGGCCAGCGTCAGCAGCATGGATACGCCCATGACGTTCGCTGCTTCTTCATCCTTGTCCGGCAGGACGACCGCGATTTCATACCGCCCGCTTGCCAAGATGGCCATCACGCTAATGATCGAACTGTACAACGTTAGCAGGCCAAAATGTTCGGGCGTAAAGAGGCGGCTAAGCACCGGTGCTGACAAGATCGTGACGGCCTGCGCAAGCGCCGTCCCCGACATTAGGACCGCCAGCTGTCGGCCGAATGTGCCGGGCTTCACCCTTCCGGCAGCGCCTCCTGCTGTCGGTAATTTCACGCTTCTCGCTCCATTTCGAATTTCGGTTAGATAGCCAAGGTATGGGGGCAACCCACGTTAACCCCATACATTGGGTTCGGTTGTGATCGCGAAGCCAATGCTTCGGAGCTTACTCGACGTCGAATCTTGAACGCTGGCGCATTTTCCGGTGCTCACGTAGGTACAGCCTACAAGCATATGCTTCCGATGCTGCGTTTCCTACTGAAACGCTGGAGCTCCTCAATTGCTACCATCGCCCAACCTTCTCGGCGCTGACAACCGAACAGGTTGAATGTGTTTCTTAATTCAATCACGGATTGTTGCAACAAGCTGACTTTCAGGTATATGCATAATAAAAATAAATAATGAACGGGGCATCGAACCCCCCCTCACGCCGCACCCTTGACGATTCACGTCTAAGGCATCGTGCCCACAGCACGGCCGAGTGTCTGCGATGATAAAGGTACAGCAGACCTCACCTGGGACCAGCCGTGATCGCGAAGCTTATGCTTCGGAGCGTACTCGGCTTCGAATCTTGAACGCTGGCGCGCTTTCCGGTGCTCATGTAGGTACAGCCTACACTCCGCTCCTCAACCGCTGCCATCGTCCAACCTTCTCGGCGCTGACGACTGATCTTTTTGAAATAGCTATTTAACCACTCACTTCTGACTACACGAGAGAATATACGCGCGCTGCGCTTGCTATAGAATGAGGAAGCGGCGCTTGCGGGACGGCTTCACGGGTTCATCCATGAGCAGCTTGCGTCCGCGCACCAGACGCTCGGCGTTGAGCGCCAGACGCTCCGTCAATTCATGGCCGAATTCCATGCGCAGCCTGCCCATCGCTTCCCTCAGCTGCATGCCCCTTGTCCGCGTGTTGCGCGCATCGGAGGCTGCCAGCTGTACCCATTGATTCCGGCACATGTCCGACGCGATCGCTTTGACGCGCCGTCCGTGTATCCCGAGAACCGAACCGGCCGTAATCTGGAACCTTACGCCGCGGATCAGCCAATCATAGATCAGCTCCGGTCGCCGCATGAACGTCTTGTTCCGCTCCGGATGCGCGATAATCGGCGTAATCCCGAAGCTGAGCATATAGTCTACGAACTCGCCGAAGTATTCCGGCAGGCCGCCGTTCGGCAGCTCCACGAGCAGGTAATGGCTGCTCCCCAGCGCCTGCAGTTGGCCGCCCAGGTGGGCGATCCGATAATCAGGCTGCAGCCGGTATTCTTGCCCCGGCAGGATCAGCACCGGCACGCCAGCGGCCTCGAGCTTCTCGTTCAGCCGTTTCACGGAGGATCGCACCGTCAGCGATGGATTGAAGTAGCTGCCTTTGGCATGGTGTGGAGTCGCGACGATGGTGTCGATGCCGCCGAAGGAGGCAACCCTCGCCATTCGAACCGCTTCCTCCCACGTTTCCACGCCGTCGTCTAGACCCGGCAAAATGTGACAATTTGTATCAATCACGTCGAATCTGCTCCTTTATCCTAGACATCCATCGCCTGTCGCTGCTTCGCTACCTGCACTGATCCAATAGCGGCGTCAACTCTTTCGCGTGCACCTCGTACTCGGACATCCGCCGAT
Source organism: Bacillota bacterium (assembly GCA_023386495.1). GTDB lineage: Bacteria > Bacillota > Bacilli > Paenibacillales > Paenibacillaceae > Paenibacillus_I. Next base: position 16,878 of record JAEWJS010000084.1, read on the forward strand.
AGAGATCGTGGATGGCGACGACGCCGGGCGCCAGCTTCTGCAGCCTTCGTTCCATCGCTTGGCGGAGCACCTGTCTGTCATCCTCGTCCAGCAGAAGCTTGACGCCGTACAGGAACAGATTCTCCTCCGGGTTCTTCCACACGACTTCGCCTTCAACCTTGAGCCGCTTGCCGTCCAGCTCGAATTCGAAGCTCAGTCGGTAGTCCTGCCTGACAGGAAGCGCCAGGGAAGTGATGAATCCGAGTCCCTCGGCACTCAAGTTCATGATCAGCACCGGCCTGATGCCGGACCGAACCTTGCGTCCGGCCACGCTGCAGACCGATAAGCTCGCCCATGCCATCCCCGGAAATTTAAGCCGCTGCGCCTCGCTGCGGCGCGTCTCTTCCCCTGCAACCATGCCTACCGACCTCGCTTACGAATAGATTAGAAGATGGCGTAATCCGCACGCTGCCGTACAATCTAACAGATACATTACGTATCATCATTTGCCTTAAATTTACGATACAATCTGTAACATGTCAAGCACTTTTTTGAAAAGAAACCGTGAAAGCGACATCATCTCGCATCGGTAAATGTAAAAAAGCCTCATAATCCGAGGCTTGATCGCGACTCGCGCTCCTTGTCGAACGGCTTCACATAATAAGGGACCGGCAATTCGCATGCAGCCTAGCCGCATTGCCATTCTTGCCGATCCCATCTGCATGACTGCAGTTATTCTCCTGAGGCCGATTCCTGGTAATCCGGCATGGCGTACTCCAACCACTTGGCTTTTGAAATTCCCAGCTGTTCTAGAACATCCCACACATCGAGTTCGATTTTTTCCTGTGTAACAGTCTCTAGTTCAGTTTCTCCACGGTTAAACATACCCACACTCCCAGCCTCGATTCATATCTCTCTCTTTGCCCGTCTCCCCTCAGCAATATCGTCATTATAGCGAACAACTTTCCTCGTGTCTGTCGTTTGATGTATGCTGACCCACTCTATTTTTGTCGAATCCGTATAAGTTCTATTAAAGTCACATAAGACGTTAGGTCGCCCTTCATAGGACCTGTACTAGTGCTGGGGTGCTTCGATGCCGTTGCCCGCATCTGCATCTCTAACGGACCACTTGAGACTGTCGATTCATGATGAGCCGTGTGCAATAGCGAAGCATATGCGTTGTTAACGTACATACGTGCGCTAATCCAAGGGCTTAGCCCCACTCTAACCGCAAATATGGCTTGCGTGCGCTAATTAACGAACGGGCGTGCGCTATTTAGCGCATTCTATACGTTATTGGGTAAAAGCGGGCGATATCACCTGAAATTAGCGCATGCATATACCTTAACTGCGCAATTGCTTCGCTAATCGCCTTTTAGCCAAAACTTGGCGATGGCGCTTGCAATCGGCGCTCGGCGCTTGCGATGGCAAGTTCGATAGCGCCCAAATGTCCGTAAGAGTCCCATACAGCCCTATATAGGCCCAATAAGGTTCGCTCAGTCCGTTAGCACCAGCTCTGCTCTGCTCTGTTCCTGCTCCTGCCCCTGCCCCTGCCCTGCCCTTGCAGCATGCCGATCGGACATGCCGGATGCAAGATGGGCCACGCGGAGGTCACACGCATCGCTTCCTATATAAAAGACGGAAACCGCCGCATGGGCAGTTCCCGTCTATTCGTGCTAGGTATGAGTCCATCAGTTCCCGCCGACGCGCGCCAGATCGCGCATATTGGCTTCGAAGGCCGCAAGCAGAGCTGCCTCGCCTTCCAGACCCGATGCATGCATCTTGTCGATCTGCTCCAGCATCCGCTGGTAGTCCTTCGGAATGACGCGGACGAACTTCCCGACGTTGCCGGACCAGTCCGCTAGCACGGCTTCGCCGCGCTTGCTGCCCGTATAGTCGACATGGCGCCGAATGAGCGTCTCCAGCTCGGCGATCTCCGCTTCGTCCTCCAGCCGCTCCAGCTTCACCATCTCGAGGTTGCAGCGCTTGATGAAATCGCCTGCCTCGTCGTAGACGTAGGCGATCCCGCCCGACATGCCGGCCGCAAAGTTCCGTCCCGTCGCGCCCAGCACGACGACGCGTCCGCCTGTCATATATTCGCAGCCGTGGTCGCCCACGCCTTCGACGACGATCTTCGCGCCGCTGTTGCGGACCGCGAACCGTTCGCCGGCGATGCCGCTGATGTACGCCTCGCCGCCGGTCGCGCCATACAGCGCCGTATTGCCGATAATGACATTCTCTTCGGCCTTGAACGTCGACTTCGGCGACGGCGCGATCGCGAGCTTGCCGCCCGACAGCCCCTTGCCGACGTAGTCGTTCGAATCGCCTTCGAGCGTCAGCGTCATCCCTTTCGGCACGAATGCGCCGAAGCTCTGGCCCGCAGAGCCGACGAAGTGGAAGCGGATCGTATCCTCCGGCAGCCCCTCGGCCCCGTAACGGCGCGTCACTTCGCTGCCGACGATCGTGCCGACGACGCGGTTCGTGTTGCCGATCGGCAGCGTCGCCGCCACCTTCTCGCCGCGCGCGAGCGCCGGCTTCGCCAGGTCGAGCAGCACCTTCATGTCGAGCGACTCCTCTAGGCCATGGTTCTGCTCCTGCATGTTATAACGCGGTGCATCCTCCGGCAGCTCAGGCTGGTACAGAAGCGGCGACAGGTCGACGCCTCTGGCCTTGTAATGGTCGATGGCCTGCTTCGTCTCGAGCATGTCAGACCGGCCGACCATCTCGTTGATCGTACGGAAGCCCAGCTCCGCCATAATCTCGCGCAGCTCCTGCGCGACGAAGCGCATATAGTTCACGACATACTCCGGATCGCCCATGAACTTCTTGCGCAGCTCCGGATTCTGCGTCGCCACGCCGACCGGGCAAGTGTCCAACTGGCAGACGCGCATCATGACGCAGCCGAGCACGACGAGCGGCGCGGTCGAGAAGCCGTACTCCTCGGCGCCGAGCAGCGCTGCAATGGCCAAGTCGCGGCCGTTCATGATCTTGCCGTCCGTCTCGACGACGACACGGTCGCGCAGGTTGTTCAGCATGAGCGTCTGATGCGTCTCCGCAAGTCCCAGCTCCCACGGCAAGCCTGCATGCCGCATCGAGGCCATCGGAGATGCGCCTGTGCCGCCGTCGTAGCCGCTCACGAGGATGACGTCGGCGCGGCCCTTGGCGACGCCTGCCGCGATCGTGCCGACGCCTACCTCGGATACGAGCTTCACGTTGATCCGCGCCCGCGGATTCGCGTTCTTCAGGTCGTGAATCAGCTCCGCCAGATCCTCGATGGAATAGATGTCATGATGCGGCGGCGGCGAGATCAGGCCGACGCCCGGCGTCGAACCGCGAACCTCGGCGATCCAAGGGTACACCTTGCGGCCCGGCAGCTGTCCGCCCTCGCCCGGCTTGGCGCCCTGCGCCATCTTGATCTGAATCTCGTCCGCATTGATCAAGTAGTTGCTCGTGACGCCGAAGCGGCCGGAAGCCACCTGCTTGATCGCGCTGCGGCGGGAGTCGCCGTTCGCATCCGGAATGTAACGCGCCGGATCCTCGCCGCCCTCGCCCGTGTTCGACTTGCCGCCGATCCGGTTCATCGCGATCGCGAGCGACTCATGCGCTTCCTTGCTGATCGAGCCGTAGGACATCGCGCCGGACTTGAAGCGCTTCAGGATCGCTTCCACGGGCTCGACTTCCTCGATCGGGACAGGCTGTCCCTTCTTGAACGACAGCAGCGAGCGAAGCGTCGAATGTTTCTGGTCCTCGCCCTGTACCAGGTACGAGAACTTCTTGTACAACGCATAGTCGTTCTTCCGCGTCGACAGCTGCAGCGTATGGATCGTCTGCGGGTTGAACAGGTGATCCTCGCCGTCCTTGCGCCATTGATACTCGCCGCCGGAATCCAGCTCCAGCTCGACGCCTTCCCGGCTGTTGAACGCCAGGTTATGCGGCTTCAGCGCTTCCTCGGCGATCACGTCGAGTCCTACGCCTTCGATCCGCGACGGCGTCCACGTGAAGTACTCCTCGATCACGTCGTTCTTAAGGCCGACCGCTTCGAAAATTTGCGCGCCGCGGTACGACTGCACGGTGGAGATGCCCATTTTGGACAATATTTTCACGACGCCCTTGGTGGCCGCCTTGATGTAGTTCTTAACCGCCTTCTCGTGCGTGATGCCGCGCAGCATGCCCTCGGCGATCATGTCGTCCAGCGTCTCGAACGCCAGGTAAGGGTTCACGACGCTGACCCCGTAGCCGAGCAGCAGCGCATAGTGATGCACTTCGCGCGGCTCGCCCGATTCGAGCAGCAGGCTGACCTTGGTCCGCGTGCCCTGGCGAATGAGATGGTGGTGCAGCGACGATACGGCAAGCAGCGCCGGAATGGCCGCGTTCTCGCGATCGATGCCGCGGTCGGACAGGATGATGATATTATGCCCCTTTGCGATGACGCGGTCGGCAGCTTCGTTCATCTGCGTCAGCGCTGCGCGCAGTCCGGCTTCGCCTTGGTCCGCCGGGAAGAAGATCGGAATCGTGATCGACTTGAAGCCCGGTCTGCGGATATGGCGCAGCTTCGCGAACTGCTCATTGGACAGAATCGGCGTGTCCAGACGGATATGGCGGCAGCTCTCCGGCTCCGGCAGGAGCAGGTTGCGCTCCGGTCCGATCGTCGTGCCGGTCGCGGTAATGATCTCCTCGCGGATTGCGTCGATCGGCGGGTTCGTGACCTGCGCGAACAGCTGCTTGAAGTAATTGTACAGACGCTGCGGGCGCTCGGACAGTACGGCGAGCGGCGCATCGTAGCCCATGGAGCCGATCGGCTCCACGCCGCTGCCGGCCATCGGCTCGAGTACCTTGCGCAGGTCCTCGAACGTATAGCCGAACGCCTGCTGGCGGCGCCTTACCGACTCATGGTCCGGCTCCGGCAGCTCCGGCGCTTCCGGCAGGTCCTCGAGACCGACCAGATGCTCGTCTAGCCACGCTTGATACGGATGCTCGGTCGCGATGAGCTTCTTGACCTCTTCGTCCGCGATGATGCGGCCTTCCTTCGTGTCGACCAGCAGCATGCGGCCCGGCCGCAGCCGATCCTTGTACAGCACATTCTCCGGATCGACATGGACGGTGCCGGCTTCCGAACCGAGAATGATCGTATCGTCCTTCGTGACGTAGTACCGTGCGGGACGCAGTCCGTTCCGATCGAGAATCGCCCCGATCTGCGTGCCGTCCGTGAAGGCCATCGCGGCAGGTCCGTCCCACGGCTCCATCAGCGTGCTGTGATATTCGTAGAAAGCCCGTTTCTCGTCGTCCATGCTCTCGTGATTGGACCACGGCTCCGGCACCATCATCATCGCGACATGCGGCAGCGAGCGGCCCGACAAGTACAGGAATTCCATCGTATTGTCGAACATGGCCGTATCCGAGCCGTCCGGATTGATGATCGGCTTGATCTTGTTCATGTCTTCGCCGAACAGTTCGCTCGCGAACAGCGTCTGACGCGCATGCATCCAGTTGATGTTGCCGCGCAGCGTATTGATCTCGCCGTTGTGGATCAGGTAGCGATACGGATGCGCCCGCTCCCAGCTCGGGAACGTATTCGTGCTGAAGCGGGAGTGGATCAACGCGATCGCCGTCTCCATCGACTCGTCGCTCAGCTCGATGTAGAACGAGCGAACCTGCTCCGTCGTGAGCATCCCCTTGTACACGATCTTCTTGCTGGACAGGCTGGAGAAGTAGAACATATCCCCGCCTTCGGCGCCCGCATAGCGAATCGCCAGCTCGGCGCGCTTTCGAATGACATACAGCTTGCGCTCAAAAGGCAGCTCGCCCGTCAAGCCGGCGCCGCGCCCGATGAACACTTGGCGGACATAAGGCTTCACGGCCTTGGCCGACTCGCCGAGCTTCCCGTCATGGGTCGGCACGGTCCGCCAGCCGATCAACTCCTGGCCTTCCTCGCGAATGATCGTCTCGAGGACACGCTCCTGTGCCTCGCGGACCTTCTCGTCCTGCGGCAGGAACAGCATGCCGACGGCGTAGTCCCCTTCGCCTGGCAGCACGATTTCCTGCTTCTTCATCTCGCGAGCGAAGAAGGCATGCGGCAGCTGGATCATGATCCCCGCGCCGTCGCCGGTATTCGGCTCGCTGCCCTGACCGCCGCGGTGCTCCATGTTCTCGAGCACGGTCAGCGCTTGGAGGATGATGGCGTGCGACTTCACGCCCTTAATGTTGGCGACAAAGCCCATTCCGCAGGCATCTCTTTCGAACTGCGGATCGTACAGGCCTTGCTTCGGCGGCATTCCGATTCGATTATGTGTCATGGCCGAGCAACCTTTCTATAGTAAAGTTAGGCAAACGAACCGGCACGCGATCCGCTTGCGCAGGAACAGACGCAAGTAGCTTCAATAATAAAATATGGTAGCACTATTGAATCGCAATACGATATGGACTGTGCGCACGATCATTTGCACTTTGTTACAGATCACCCTGTATACATGTGCCCGGCGTACTGCGCAGGCGTTCCGTAAGCTGCGATCAATGGCAGAATAGCGGAGTTCAGGCAAAATCTTTGGTTCAATTCCGCAGCCGAATCGTTTAGAATGGAAATTACGAGGTGAAGAAGCAGCCTAAGCAGCCTCTTGGAGCATCAAATCATTTGCATGGTATGGCTAATGGATTGGTATTCAAATTCTAACATCGCAACGCTTGATTAATCCAAGTCAACATTTTTATGATCCCGATAAGAAATTGTTGTAAGAATATTCTGCAAAGGAAGTGTTCGTACTCATGTCTATTCCATTCAAGCCGGTTCGCCTGCGTACCGCTGCGGCCGGCGTACTAGCCGCCGTTACGCTTGCGTCAGCCGTCCCGCACGCAACTGCTGCCGCTCCTCTAACCGCTGTGCCTTATGCCAATGCCGTACAAGCTGCAGCCGTCCAGAACACCGCATCGTATCAGATCGTCGCGTTCGGCGATTCGCTGGCCGCAGGCTACGAGTTCGGCATGGAGAATCAAGCGGCCCCAGTGCCTTACGGCTTCGTCGAGCATGTCTATGAGCAAGCTCTATTCCAAGGCAAGCGTGCCGAGATGAGCAATTACGGCATCCTTGGTCTCCGGACGACGGGACTCGAGCGTTTCCTGGCAGGCGTAGCGAATAGCGAAGCGGTGGCCGTATCCGACGTGCTCGCGGAAGGACAAGCAGAGCTTGTCGACCCGCGCGCCGCCCAGATTCTGGCTGCAGCGCCGGCTGCACGCTCCGCGCTGGCGGATGCCGAGCTCGCGCTCGTCATGATCGGCGGCAACGACTTCAAGTCGATTATCAATTTGGAGGATCCGGCCGCCGCGCTTACCGCGATGCTCCCGGAATACGAGAAGTCGCTCGAAGCCTCCCTTCGCGCCATGCTCGAAGTGAACCCGAAGGTGCAGATCGTCGTCGGCGACCAGTACCTGCCGGTCCCGAGCAAGGATAGCTCCCCGCTCGGCCTGGAGCTCGCTGTCTATGACCAGCTGATGACGGCTGTCGATGCCCTGTCCGCGCGCGTCACGGCGCTTGCGGAGCGCTTGACGGCCGAAGGCTACCGCGTCGATGCCGCCTACCCGTCTCGCGAATTCGCAGGCAAGGAAGGCACCTACACCTCGGTCATCGTGACCAGGGGGAAGGACATTCACCCTACCTCCATCGGTTATGCCGCCATGGGCCGCGCCTTCGCCGACGCCGTATGGGGCGAGACGCGCGCCGTGCTGCCTAGGGCTGCAGGCGTCCCGATCTCCGTCGTCGTAAACGGCAAGGAGGTCGTCTCCGACTTCAAGCCGATCCTCAAGGACAGCCGCACGTATCTCGTGCTGCGGGACATCGGCGACGCGATGAAAGCCGAGACCAAGTGGGACAGCAAGTCGCAGACGGCAACCGTATCGGTGAACGGACGCGAGGTCGCGCTCACGATCGGCTCGAGTACGATGCTCGTGGACGGCAAGCAGGTCGCGATTGACACGCCTGCCTTCCTGCAGGAGTCGAACGGAGAGCTTAAGACGTTCGTGCCGCTGTCTGTGCTCGCAGACGGCCTTGGCTACCAGGTCACCTATCGCGGCACGCTGAAGACCGCCTTCATTAATGGATAATCCTTCGTAAGCAGAAGAGAGACTGCCGCAGCACGTCAGCCGTGCCGCAGCAGTCTCTCTTCCGTATACGCATCTTTTTTCTGCGTGATCTCGTCTTACGTACAACCGGATTTCCGTAGCGGAATCAGCACTTTGCGTTTCTTTAGGATAAATTAAGGAGAGCTGATGCCCCTGCTGCAGCGATCGCCCTTGTCAATCGGCACGAGCTTTCGTAATATGGTATTAGGAAAAGTAGGTGAGACGATGCGCAAGAAAAGAGTGCTCCTGCTCTCTGAGGGTTTCGGTTCCGGACATACCCAAGCCGCTTATGCGCTGGCCGTAGGCTTACGTCAGCTCAACCCTGACATCCAGACCCGCGTAATTGAGCTTGGCAAATTCCTGAATCCGGTACTGGGTCCTTGGATCGTATCGGCATACCGCAAGACGGTGAGCAAGCAGCCGAAGCTGGTCGGCATGATGTATCGGACGAACTACAATCGTTCCATGAACCGATTCACCCAGCTTGCGCTGCACCGGATCTTCTATACCCAGACCTCTCAAGTGATCGAGCAGCTGAAGCCGGACGCCATCGTCTGCACGCACCCTGTGCCGAACGCGGTCGTCGCGCGCCTCAAGCGGCTCGGACTCAACGTTCCGTTATATACGCTTATTACCGATTATGATGCCCACGGCACGTGGACCAGTCCCGAGGTGAACAAGTATCTGGTGTCCACCCCGGTCGTCAAGCGCAAGCTGATGGCACACGGCATCGCCTCGGGGCGCATCGAAGTGACCGGCATTCCCGTCCACCCCAACTTCTGGACGACGCACGACAAGCGCGCCATCCAGGAGGAGCTCCAACTGAAGCAGATGCCGACCGTATTGGTCATGGGCGGCGGCTGGGGATTGCTCGGTGACGGGAACAGGCTATACGAGTATATGGCCGGCTTCCGCGATAAGATCCAGATGATCTTCTGCGTCGGCAACAACGAGGAAATGAAGGAGAAGCTGGAGACGGACCCGCACTTCCAGCATCCGAACATCCGGATACTCGGCTTTACCCGTGAGGTGAACAAGCTGATGGATGCGTCCGATCTGCTCATCACCAAGCCAGGCGGCATGACCTGCACCGAAGGTTTGAGCAAGGGAATTCCCATGCTGTTCTATGAGCCGATACCGGGTCAAGAGGAAGAGAACTGCGAATACTTCGTCAAGAGCGGCTTCGGCGAAATGCTCGTCGATGAAGCAAGCGTAGACAAGTGGTTCGAGCTCATTCAAGAGCCGTACGCGACCGTGCAGTTCCGGCGCTCGCTGCTCTCCAAGCGCAATCAGCAGTACAACCCGGAGCAGTGCTCCCGTTCCCTGCTGCAGCTGATCCAGCAGGACGTAGCGCCGGCACCGGCCTTCGACGCAAGGGGAGCCTTCCAACCCGAAGTCTAACAAGCATAACCGTCCAGGCAATTGCCTGGACGGTTTTCTGCTTCTTTTGCGTATGAATTGATTAGCAGCCTACTGCAGCGATGCAAGGAAGTATTCTCATGCTATGCAAGCATGATTAGCCGAATTGCGCGGAGCGGCTAGCCCCATCTCTGGCTCGATTGCGGAACCGGAAGCTGCCGATCATGACGAGATCGCGTGCAGGCACACTGCTCGCCATGCAATAGCGCAGCATCTTCGCTATTAACGCACACGCGTGCGCTAATTCAAGGGCTTCGCTCCGCTCAGATGCCCCATATGGCTTGAGTTCGCTAATTTGCGAACCGCCATGCGCTATTTAGCGCATTCTATACCTTAAGGGGTCAGAAAGCCCGATATGCTCCCACAATAGCGCATGCATATCCCTTAACAGCGCAATTGCTTCGCTAATCCCCCATAGAC